>NZ_JBEXGL010000031.1:0-58193 GCF_040607315.1 Micromonospora sp. NPDC005305
GCATGACCCGCCGCATCACCCGCGGCCGACCAGCCCGACGGCAGGCAAAGCGCACCTTCATCTGGACCTGATCAAGTCCCTCTCAAACACGCTCTCAGAGCCGTGTAACCAGCGTTGTTCAAGGCCCGCGTCGCTGGCGCACCGATCTTCGGCAGGGTGCCGAGGGAAGAGCCACGCTCCTCATAATGTCGGGTCCGGTCCACAACTGCACCGTCATCCCGTATCGCACCGCGATCTGCCCCAGCCACGTCCAACGCCGAAGCCAAGTGACGTTGGAGTACTAACCTCGATCGTCTACAGCCTTCGGGCGGACGGACTCACCGGCACAGGGACGGGCAGATGACCGACGACCACGACGCTGCCGGAGCAATGACCTTCATCTTCGAAGCCGGCGTTCTCAAACGCGCCGCCCGCACCGGCTGGTGGTTCGCCGGCGTCAAGCACCCCGAGTCCATCGCCGAACACTCGTTCCGCACGGCGCTCATCGGCATGATGCTCGCCGCCATGGAAGGCGCCGATCCGGCCCGGGTGTGGATGATGTGCGTTCTGCACGACACTCAGGAAACCCGGATCACCGATATCCCCCACATCGCCAAGCGCTACCTCACCGCCAAGCCCAATACCGCCGTCACCGCCGACCAGGTCGCCACCTGTCCCCCAGTCGTCGTCGACGTCATCACCGCCGCCGTCGCCGAGTACGAAGCCGGCGAGACGCTGGAAGCTATCGTCGCTCGTGACGCGGACAAGCTGGAATGCCTCGTCCAAGCCGTCGAGTACCGCCATCAGGGCGTCGACAGCGTGCAGCGCTGGATCGATAGCTCACGAGCGGCGCTCAAGACCGCCAGCGCCCACCGCCTCGCCGACGCCGCCCTCAGCGGACAACCTCTCGCCTGGCTCACGCCTCCCCCGCTGCCGGAGTAAGCCCGACGAACATCCGTCGATCTACCGTCAATGCTCATCGCTCTTACCTGCCTTGACCCCCCGCTTGTAAATTCTGGGCACTCGGTCCGGCAGGGTCCGTCCACGTATGCGACCTCGGACGGCTGTCCGCGCCCGACTGCCGGCGGCTGGCCTCGTCGCGGATCGATGCTGTCACCGTAGCTGTCGACAGCCGTTGCTAACCCACCGTGACCGGTCATGCAGCAGAGTCGCTCAGGTGCTTTGATCTGATCATGATTGAGGCTGTTCGTCGCATCGCCTACGAGGTTTATGCCCGCCGCCTGCGAGCCCAGCTGGCCGACGTTTCACCACCGCGGCACGTTGCGATGGTGATGGATGGCAACCGCCGGTGGGCCAGGCAGATGGGGTTCGACGACGCCACGGTAGGCCATCGTTACGGCGCGGAACATGTTCACGAGGTGCTCCGCTGGTGTGCTGACGTCGGTATCCGTCACGTCACTCTGTTCCTCGCCTCCGTTGACAACATGCGCAAGCGCGAATCAGATGAGGTTGAGAACCTGATGCGGATGATTGAGGAGGTCGTCGCCGAGCCGCTCTTGCGGCCGGCCAACCCGTGGCAACTGCACCTGGCGGGCCGCGAGGACGTCCTACCGGACTCGACCCGCCATGCCCTGAAGCTCGCTGAAGACGCCACCAGCGGGCGGGGTGGGGACTTCCACCTCACCATCGCGGTTGGCTACGACGGCCGCGAAGAGATCGTCAGCGCCGTTCGTGCCCTTCTAGAACGGGAGGCACGAGCAGGCGCAACACTCGACGACGTTGCACAGCGCCTGACGGCTGAAGCCATCGCCGCGCACCTGCACACCGGCGGCCAGCCTGATCCCGATCTCGTGATCCGCACCAGTGGGGAGCGACGTATGTCAGGGTTCCTTCTCTGGCAGGCCGCCTACTCAGAGTTGTACTTCTGCGATGTGTACTGGCCCGGCTTCCGAAAAATCGACTTCCTTCGTGCTCTACGCTCCTACGCCGCCCGTAGTCGACGATTCGGAGCATGACGGCGAAGCAGTCCGGTCTTGGAGACGGCACCGTCAGACGTTGAAGCGGAACTTAGAGCCGCTACGGCACCACCAGCGGGAACGGGCTCCACACCTGTTCACACGGCGACTTCGGCTGTCATGGTTGGTCGCTGGTTGAGGCCGTTTCACAGTGTCTTGTGCCCCCTGTGTGCCCCACACCGCCGGCGGCGGCCAACCTCCGGATCCCTGGCAGGCTGCCGCCATGCCGTCTGAACCGGAATTGTGGACCATCAAACACTTCTCGCAAGCAACCCAGTCGGCCCCGGCCAGGACAACGTCCAGCGCTGCTGCGCCGCATCGCAGACGGCATCGAACAACGGTCCGGCATCGAGGTCCAGGGCGTCGTCCTGCACAGCGAGGTCACTGCCGACGGTGACTGGTCGGTCGGCCACCGTCTACTTCCACGATCGGTCGCTCTAACAGAATCCGGCGTACAGGTCCGTCGCCCACCAGGTCAGCCGCCGCTGCATGATGGCTGACCTGGTGTTTCTTCGGGCACCGCCGGTCGCCGTCGGTCGTCGTTTGACGGCCTGGCAACGGCCCAGACGGCCCCGGGACGACCCAAGGATGGCCGCACCTTCCAGCGACATCGTTTTCGTTCGCGGTCACTCATCCGGTTCAGTCGCTCAGACTGTCGAGCGGCTTCCCAAAGCGCTTGCCTGTTTCCTTGAAGCCAAGGTGGCGGTAGAACCCATGTGCGTCGCTGCGGTGAGCGCCGGAGGTGACAACAGCCCTGCCTGCTCCTGCCTGAGTGGCCCACCGTTCGAATGCCTCGACTAGCGACCGACCCACCCCAGTCCCTCTGGCGGCCCGTGACACAACGAGGATGATGAGTTGAGCGACGCAGGCATCTTCCTCTAATGGACGCATGAGGTGACCGCCCACTAACCCAAGTAGCCGCCCATCATCAGTCTCGACTGTCCATGCTGAGTAGCTAGGGTCTCCCTCGATTCGCTCTAACCGTGCAGCGAGGCTCAGCGCACTGGTCGGATAGCCGAGTTCCCCAAGCAGGTCGAGCAGAGCGACGGCATCACGTTTGGAAACGTGTCTAAGTTGCATGTGCTGGTCACAATCGCTTGCGCATGTGGATGGCAGTGACCTCGAAGCCCATTTGCTCGTACAGTGTGCGGGCCCCGAGATTCGACCCAAAAACGCTCAAGCCAACGGACACAACGCCCAACTCTCGGCAAACTTTCTCGGCCGCATGCATGATCGCTCGGCCGTAACCCTTCCGGCGTAGCTCCGGGCGCACCTCGAAGTCATAGCCAAAAGCGTGCAGGCCGTCCGACTTTCGTTCTACTTGCAGCCATAGCACGCCAATTTCAACATCACCGTCATAGGCCGTCCAGAGACGATGGCCCTTTGTACCCAGACCATCAGACAAAAGATTGTTGAAGTCCTGCTGGGCTTTCTCCTGAGCCTCCGGTAATGGCATTGCGCCGGAGGCCGCAATGTTATGCGCGTAGCTGGCTTCCGCCCGCTGTCGGTACAGTCGATACTGCTCGTCGGTCATCGGTTCGAGTCTCAGCGTCACCACTCAGGTACGGTATTCCAACCGCTCTCGGTCGGCCGCCCACAAACACGAAAGGCATGATCGTCTTTTATCGGGTAAAAGCCCAATACCAGCTTGACGCCCGGCCGCGCGAGCGCGATGAGGTCGTGGTGGGGATGCGGCGCGGACACCCCGGGCAGGCCCCGGCCTGCCGGGGAACGCGGATGGCGGTCAGGACCCGGATGAACTGCGGGCTGTCACCGCGGTGGGCGGCGGTCAAGCATGATGGCGAGGAATTTCTGGCCGTGCTCTCAGCCCAGGTGCAGCTTCGTGGTCAGCTCACCGCGGGATCGGCCGGTCGGCCTGGGCCGGCTATCAGTTCGTCGGCTCAACACATGGTGGGCCGAGTCCGTCCGAGTCGCGGACGGACTCGGCCCCTCTACCTGCCGCGTCCGCTTTCGACGGCCAAGCTGTGCTGCCCAGTGAAGTTTGTTGAGGTCGTGTGACAACACGGCGTGAATCTGCGACATGACGAAGGCCTCCGGTTGTGGATTGGAGCTGTCTAAGGGACGTGTCGTAACTCGGTGAAGGCGTTGTCCGTGACCGCGTTGGTGCTCACCCGGTGAGGGCGATGTTGTGCAGGTGGGCGATGGCGGATGCGGTGTCGGTCAATGTGCTGCCGGCGCGGCGGTAGTCACGCAGGATTTTCCAGCATTTGAGCCTGGCCAGGCGTGTTCGACCTGTGCGCGGACGGTGCGGTATTGGGTGTTGAGGTCTTCCTTCCACGCCGGTAGCGGGCTGCCGTCGCGGTTCTTGCGGTACGGGATGATGACCTCCGGGTTGCCGCGGTAGCCGCCGTCGGCCATGACGGGCCGTCCAGCCAGCTTCTGGTCGATGCCGGAGATGCGGTAGACGATGGTGTCGTGCGGTTGCCCGGCTGCGGGTCGCCGACGGCGATGACGAGGCGGGTGCTGGCGTCGATGGCGACCTGCAGGTTCGTCGAGTACCGGTAGTAGTTCTTGCTCGGGGCGGCCAGCCGGTGGTCCCGGGTCGGGATCAGAGTGCCGTCGACGATGGCGATCTGGTCGACCGGGCGCCGGCGGACCGGGGCCAGGGCCAGCAAGGGGCCGAGGGTGTCGATGACCCGGTGCGCGGCCGAGTGCGATACCCCGAACAGCGGCCCGATCTGCCGCATGGTCAGGTTGGTGCGCCAGTACGTGGCCACGAGCAGCACCCGGTCGGGCAGGTCGAGCGCCCCCTGCCGGCCCGGCCGGCCGTCAGCGATGGCGTCCCCGCCACGTTCGGCGACCAGCCGGACCAGCCGGCGGAACTGGGCGGGCTGCAGACCGGTGAACGGGAAGATCCACTCCGGCCGGGCTGAGGAGATTACCTGCACCACAACATCTTCGGCAATTTTCCTGGGGGACAGACGGTGGGTTGCGAGGCATCCCTGAGTCAGCTGTGGCGGTGGTCGCCCGAGTGACGTCGCGAGCGGGAATCAGGATGGGGAGTCGACCTGTGGCAGGTGGCGGCCGAGTTCGGTACGCAGGACGCCCGCCGGGGGCCGAAGCAGGCCGACGTTGACCGTGTAGACAAGCTGACCGGCACGGATCCGTGGATGAAGCGTCGTGGCCGATGGCACGACCGCTCCGGGGCGGAGGGTGACCTGGAGCACGGCGAACGGGCCAGGGCGGCGGACCGTCGCCGAGTGGATCGCCTGCCACGGGAGGACGGCCATCCGCCCCTTCCCGATGAGCCCCAGGGCCGGATCGGTGACTTGGACCGATGACCAGTTCCTGCGGTGCAGGACGAGCCAGAGTGCGCTGAAGATGACGGCGTAGAGGACACCTGACCCGGCGATGCGCGTCAGGTCGGCCGGTAACCGCCCGGTGACGAGTGAGAACACGGCTTGGACGAAGATCCAGGCCAGGAAGCTGACTAGCAGCATGACCATGAACATGAGGCGGGCGGACGTGCGGAACGTCGTCCCGTCGCTCTCGTCCATGAGGGGTCCTTCCGTCGACGAATGCCGTCGACTGTAGGGCAGTTCCCGTCCGGCGGATGACCTCAACCGCGGTGCAAGTGTCTGATGAGGGCGTGCGTGCGATCCGGCCCAACGAATTCGGCCCCGCTGACACCTGGTCCTCGACGGGCTGCCAGGCCCCTTCGTCCAACCCGGCCAGGTGCTTCGGCGATCGTCCTCAGCGGACGGACATCGAGTGACGAGACATCCCTTAGGACCGCTCCGCCGACCAGGAGGCGTTCGTGTCCCACGCTAACGCTGCCTGACCCCTCGTGCACGCCTTCGCTTCGCTCGTCTGATCGTGGATCACGGTAGGCCGGTCGCTCGCGCCGCGGATCGCTATGACGCGTCCTGGCCAACGCCGAAACGCTGGGCAGCGCGGTATGAAGCGGAACTTAGGTCGGCAGCTTCGGTACCTGCTGCAACTCGGCCGGTGGGCTGCTCGAGGCCCTCTCATGGTCCTCGTCGCCTCGCGCTGGTTGACGACGTTTCACACTGTCTTCTGCCTCGGCTGCGCCCCAGCAGCACCGCTCCGCCTCGGCAGAGTGTGCACCCGGAGCATCGGCGGCGACTCACAGGACTTCATGAGCAACCGCCGATGCTCCTTCGTCTCGCAGGGCGAGATCACCCCGACACGCCGACCGTACGGCTATTGATCGAATGCACCGCGCAGCTGGCCGAATAGTCCTCAACTCCCGGGGTACTGGCCGCTCCGGCCGGGCGGGGCGCGGGGACCAAACGGCGGCGACGGTTACGTACTCCTGGCGATGATTCGGCCGGCCGCTCACGAGGGCCGGTTGATGATCGGCACTGCCGTTGTCAGGGGTGCCCCGAACCAGCCGAAGAGCGCGTCTCGCAGCGTAAGCGCGGCGGTGTCAGTGGCTTCGTCGATGGTTGCGGCCCAAGCGATGTGGGCGTCCGGGCGGATGAGGAGGGCGTCGGCTGGTCGGTGATCGGTTTGGGCGATGTGAATGTCGATGCGATGCTGCCAGTTGTGGGCGGTGTCGCGGAGGTCTGGGCGATCGGCGAGGTCGAGGAGGATGGGCCGTGCGGTGTGCATGAGTTCCGCGACGCTGGTGGCGCCCTGGCCGGTCTGTAGCGTGAGGTTGGGTGCGAAGGTGCCGGTCAGAGCGTGTTGGTTGGGGTTGAGTATCGGGTAGCGGATGTCGGTGCCGGCGATGAGGGCTCCGATGCGGCGCAGTGGCTGCTCGTCGGCGAACAGCTCCAGGAAGAGTTCCCGAAGTGCTTCGGCGGCTGGGTCCTGCCCACGCCTTAGTGCCACCTGGGCCTGGGTCTGTAGCAGTGCCCGTGCGCCGGCGAAGTGGCGTTCGCCGTGATACGTGTCCAGCAGGCCGGTCGGCGCCCAGCCGTGGATATCGGCGGCCAGCTTCCAGGCAAGGTTGACCGTGTCGAGCATGCCGACGTTGATGCCTATGCCCGTGGCGGGAAATTGATGAGCCGCATCACCGGCCAGCAGGATCCGCCCGTCGCGGTACCGTTCGGCCTGCCGAGCCTGGAACCCGTAGCGCGACAGCCGAGTCACTTCAGCCAGGGGAAGATCCGCGCCGAGCACGCGGCGGATGCTCTCCTGGAACTCGGTCAGAGTCATCGGCGCGTCATCGTCGACTTCGGCGCGCTCGTCCTCGGTCGTCTGGACGAGCAGAACCTCGGGGGTCAGCCACCCGAATCCAAAGGTACCGCGGTCTGTCCGGGTGAAAGAACCCGCACGGATCCGGCCCGGCCCGGGGAGGTCGAGGTCGCCGTTGTCCAGCCGGGTCACCGACTCGGGCAAGGTGACCTGGCCCAGCCGGTTCACCTCGGGATATGTAGTGCCGGGGAACGCGATGCCGGCTAGCTGGCGGACCCGGCTGCGCGGGCCGTCGCAGCCCACCAGGTATCGGGCGGTCACCTGGTATGGCCCGTCAGGACTGCGTACGTCCGCGGTCACCGTGGCGTCGTCCCGGCTGACCCCGGTCACCTCGTGGCCGCGGCGGATGTTGGCGCCGAGTTCCCGCGCGCGTTCGTCGAGCAGGCGCTCGAGCCGCGGCTGCGGGAGGGGCACTCCCCATATCGGCGAATCCGCCAGGTTTGAGAGATCCAGGTGCACACCCCCGAACGGCAGCCGAGGAGCCGTGTGGATCGGGCCGATACTGGCCGCTTCGACCCGGTCCAGCAGGCCCCGGTAGCGCAGCAGTTCCACGATCTGCCCGCTGAAACCGTTAGCCTTCGGTGTTTCTGCCAGCCGCGGCTGCCGCTGCTCTAGCACCAGCAATCGCACTCCAGCGAGGCGTAGCTCAGCGGCCAGCATCAGGCCGGCCGGCCCGGCGCCCACGATAATCACATCGACGTCCATCGATTGCCCGCTCTCCCCGCGCAGTCTTTCGTCGCCTTCCCGCGGCCCGGTTGTCGACAACAACACTCGCACTTCGCTACTCCCATTTCCGCAGCTTCTGACTTCGCCAGCGAATCTGCGACCAATGCGGCCCGCGCCATCGCCCCCAGGACGTGGCAGCGCGGGTCCTGGGAGCGGGCCGCGGGCGAACCGCGGGCGGCCGCCAGCGCTGGTCGCGCCGCGCTCGGTCAGCCGGTGAAGGACTCGGGGCCGAAGCGGCCCCAGGCCAGGAAGGCGGCCAGGGCGAGATAGATCAGGTCGGGCACGATCGTCAGCGTCTCGCCACGGCGCAGGCGCATAGCCGCCGCACCGACGAACAACAACGCCACACAGACAGCGGTCACCGGCACCAAGACCGGCGCGATCTCGAGTACGGCGGGCATGATCAGGCCCACCGCGGCCAGGATTTCGAGGGTTCCGATGGCCCTGAGGGCGCCAGGGCTGAAGTCCAGGACCCATTCCCCGGCGTGGCCCACGGCGGCGATTTTCTCCCTGGGTACGAACATCTTGGCGGTGCTGATCAGGAGGACGGCGGACAGCAGTCCGGCGACGATCCACAGTGCGAGGTTCATGGGATGCTCCTTGCCGGTTGATGGGCGATTCAGGTCTGGTCGGGTGTCCGGGCTCGTTCACCCCCGGTGGTCGATCCGCTCACCGGGGGGGCCGCTACCAGGGGATCGGGCCGTTCTCGCTGAAGAACCCGCCGGTCGGTCCGTCCGCGCCGAGCGTGGCCAGACGCACCACGACAGCGGCGCCCTGGGCGGCGGTGCGGTGCCCGGTGTGCTGGTTGATGTCCGTGGCGCAAAAGCCGGGGGCGGCGGCGTTGACGAGGATGCCGTCCTTGCGCAGCTCGTTGGCGTACTGCAGGGTCAGCGCGTTCAGCGCGGTCTTGGACGGCGCGTACGCGGCCGCCGGGGGCAGCCCCGCGAACGGGCCGTCCGGGTCGCTGGTGATGGTCAGCGAGGCGGCGTCGCTCGTCAGGTTGACGATGCGCGGCGCCGGTGACCGCCGCAGCAGCGGGAGCATGGCGTTGGTCACCGTGATGACCCCGAAGACATTGGTCTCGAACACCGCCCGGACGATGTTCAGGTCGGCGACGCTCGGGATCTGCCCGCGGACGTCCAAGGGAGCGACGTTGCCGGCGCCGGAGATGCCGGCGTTGTTGACCAGCGCATCGAGGTGGCCGAAACGCTCCTCGACCTGCCTCGCGGCCGCCAGGACGGTGGCCGGGTCGGTGACGTCCAGGGTGATCGCGTGCGCCTCGCCGCCCGCCGCGCGTAACGCTGCGGCGGCCTCGTCGCCGTGCCGCGCGTTCCTGGCGCCGATCAGGACCGTCATGCCCAGGGCCGCGAGCTGCTCGGCGGTCGCGCGGCCGATCCCCTTGTTCGCCCCGGTGATCAGCGCGACCTGCCGGTGGGTGATCTGCTCGTTCACAATCAAGCTCCTGCTCGTGGAGTTGCGGGCCGCGCGGACGGGCGCGCGGCGTGCCTACGGTCATGGAGATGCCGGTGATCCAAGGCGTGTGACAGCCCGGTCGCGTGATGCGAGCCACAGATCTTGAAGCCGATGGTCAGCGGGTCGCCGGGGCGATGAGCACGCCGGGCGGCTCCCCGGCGTGCGGCCTGAGATGTCGGGTTACGAGCAGCCGTGGCCGGTGATGCGAGGAATGCTCAGCCGGCGTGGTCGGCGGCCACCGGACGGCGCCAGACGTCGACCACCGAACGGGTGGACACTTTCAGCAACTGGAGCGCGGCCTCATGACTCGACCCCGGCGCCGGCGTGTACGTCAGCAGCCGGTGTCCGTCGTCCTCCGGCAGATGGAGGGCCTCGTAGTCGAGTTCCAGGTCCCCCACGACCGGGTGGTGCAGATATTTCGTGCCCGCCGTGCACACCTGCACGGGATGTTTGGCCCAGCACGCCGCGAACTCCGGGCTCTTGACGATCAACTCCCCGACCAGCGCGGTCAGCGCCGCGTCGTCGGTATAGCGGCCCGCCGTCATCCGCAGCGACGCCACGGAGCGGCTGGCCTCCTCGTTCCAGCGCCGGTAAAGCTCCCGCGTGTGCGGGTCGAGAAACAGCATGCGCGTCAGGTTCGGCCGGTCTGCGGGGCGGCTCGGAGCCGTCCGGTCGTAGTGCCCGGCGAACAGCAGATGACCGAGTTCGTTCCACGCCAACACCTCGGTGTGGCGGCCCAGCACGAGCGCCGGCACGTCACGCATGGCGGTGATCAGCTGCTCGACCCCGCGCCGAGCCGACTCGGGCCGCTGGGCCCGCCACCGTTTCGCCGGCCGCGGCCGGGCGAGTTCGTGCAGGTAGGCGCGTTCGTCGTCGGTGAGCGCCAGGGCCCGGGCGATGGCGTCGATTACCGACTCGGACGCATTGGTGCTCTGCCCCTGTTCTAGCCGGGTGTAATAGATCGGGCTCACCCCGGCCAGCTGGGCCAGCTCCTCCCGCCGCAGCCCGGGCACCCGCCGCGGGCCGTGCGACACGAGCCCGACATCGTCGGGCCGCACCTGTGCACGTCGACTTCGGAGGAAGTCCGCCAGTTCACCACGGCCCCCGTTCTCACCCTGCATGTTCCCCATCTTGCCCAACCTGATCGTGCACTGCCTGTCCCTGTCAGTACCAGTCTGGCTCTGCGTAGGCAGCGCAGTGGTCTGGCTGTCGGCAACGTCGCAGTTCAGGGTCGTCGATGGCGACCACTCGCCGTACTTCCCGATCCGTCACCACGACGCGGAGGCCACCTCGATGACCCGCACGGACTCGATTCCCGAGACCCGCAGACACCAGACCTCAGCCGCGGCCAGCGGCCGAGACCGTCTCATCCTCGCCGTCCTGCTGACCGCGAGTTTCACCCTGGCGGTCGACTTCTCCATCCTCAACGTCGCGCTCCCAGTGATCGGCGCCGAGGTCGGCTTCTCACTGTCCGGGCTGCAGTGGATCGCGACATCCTTCGCGTTGTGCGCGGCCGGCTTCACCCTGCTGTTCGGCCGGGTCGCCGACATCTTCGGCCGGCGCCGGCTGTTCCTGGCCGGGATCGCGCTGCTCGGCATCTCCTCGCTGGCCGGCGGTCTGGCCACCGATCCGGCCCTGCTGCTGACTGCCCGTGTCGCGCAGGGCCTGGCGACCGCGGCCGTCACCCCGGCCGCTCTCTCGCTGCTGGCCACCTCGTTCGCGGAGGGCCCCCGGCGTGACCGGGCGCTCGGCCTCAACGGCGCGCTGATGGCCGCGGGCTTCACCACCGGCGCCATTCTCGGCGGGGTCGTCACCGACCTGCTGAGCTGGCGATGGGCGTTCTTCATCAACGTCGTCGTCGCCGTGGCCGTCCTGGCGGTCGCCCCGTTCGTGCTCGCCGAGAGCCGCCCCGATCAGCGTCCCCGCCTCGACGTGCCGGGTGCCGTCACCGTCACGGGCGGTCTGCTCGCCATCGTCTTCGGTCTCACCAGCGCCGCCGAACACGCCTGGTCCGACGTCCGGGCCTGGGGCGGTCTGCTCGCCGGCGCCGTGCTGTTGGTGGCCTTCTGGGTGATCGAACGGCAGGTCGCCGAGCCGCTGGTGCCGGTCCGAATCCTGCGCAAGCGCACCGTCGGCTGGGGCAACCTGGCGGGCGTCCTCGCGTTCGCCACCGAGACCTCGCTGGTCTTCCTGCTCACCCTCTATCTGCAGGAGGTCCTCGGCTACTCGCCGCTGGCCGCGGGCCTGTCGTTCGCGGTCCTCGGCTTCGGCACCGTTCTCGGCGGGTTCCTCGGCCCCTGGGTGATCGCCCGTCTGGGCAACCCGCCGCGGGCGCTCGCCCTCGGCATGACGGTCCAGGCGGCGGCGACGCTGGTCCTGGTCCTGCTGGGCTCCTCCTCGAGCGGGATGCCGCTGCTGCTGGTCGCCACCTTCGTCGGCGGTGTCGCCAACCTCGTCGCCATCGTCGGCTTCATGGTCACCGCGACCTCCGGCCTGCCCGACGAGGAGCAGGGTCTGGCCGCCGGCCTGGCTACGATGAGCCAGCAGATCGGCATCACCCTCGGCATCCCGGTCATGTCGGCCGTCGTCGGCGCCACCCTCGCCTCCCTGGGCAGCGAGACCGCCGGCAACATCCTCACTGCGGTACGCACCGCCATCGGCGTCAACACCGCCCTGTGCGTGCTCACCACGATCGCCGTGGTGCTCTTCCTGCGGACGCCGCGCACCGCACCCGCCCCGGTCCCGGGCAAGTAACGCGCTGCCATGCCGATGCCTGACCGGCTCGAGATGCCGGACACCCGGGACACTGGAGCCGCCTGGTACACGGCGCGCGTCGACACCTCAACAGGGCAGGTGCCGGTACGCGTGATCGAGCCGCACGGGCATTCGGCCGGCTGGCTGGTGTGGGCGCACGGCGGCAGTTGGCCTAGCGGGTCGGCGCAGGACTGGCATCACGCCTGCGCCGGCCTGGCCGACATCGCCGGAGTCACCGTCGCCAGCGTCGACTACCGCGTGGCGCCGAGGCACCCGCACCCGGCCGCCCTGCACGACGTGACCGCCGCGCTCGCCTGGGCCCGGCGGCAGGCCACCGCCGACGGCGTTCCGGTCGCCGTCGGCGGTCACAGCGCCGGCGGGACTATCGCCGCCTGCGCCGCCCTCGTACTCCGCGAGCGGGGCGTCGACCTCGCTGCGCAGGTGCTCGCCCACCCACCGATCGATCCGCTCTGCCGCGCCGGCTCCTGTCATCGGGACCCCACCGCGTTCCCGCAGGCCGACCGGCTCGCCACCGCCTGGCGCTCCTACCGGGGCGCCGGGCATGACAACGCGCCCACGTCCTACAGAACCCCCGCCGGAGTGCGCCGACCTCACCGGCGCCGCGACGGCGATCATCGCGGTCGGCGCCCTCGACCCCGTCGTCGACGACGTGCGCGATTACCGCGACCGGCTGCTCGGTGCCGGCGTGACGGTGCACTACGAGGAGCCTCCCTCGGCAGCACACGGCGCGTTCCTGGCACCCGGCATCACGCCGCAGGATTCGCACTCACTACGGCAGTGGCTGGGTGCCACCCTACGCACCACGGACGCGTCGGGTCAGGACCCACCGATGGACTGGACCTGCCTGGCGCCGGTCACCCGGGGAGCTCGTCCCGGCGCCGAGTGCCAGGGACTTCACACTCGCGAGGGAGGAAGATCCCCCATAAAGGGGGACCACCTCGAGCGTCGCTTCCCGAGGCTTGTTTCAGTACCAAACTCACGGAGGGGACTGATACATGAGGGCCAGAAAAGGGGTCTGGCGGCGAGCACTCGTCGTTCTGGCGGTCGCGATCGGCAGCGTTACGGCAACGGGGGTGGCATCGTCGGGAGCGACCGCAGACTCGTCGAGGGACAGCCTCAGGGGGGCCGTAAGCGGGAAACTCTCCGAGGCCTTCGGGGAGCGCGCTGGGGATCCCGTGCGATTCAAGATTGACGCTCGCGGCGGGCCGGGTGCCACGACCGGCACGTTCGCGGTGTTCCACGGCAACGGCACGACCAACGAGGTTCTGGGCGATTTCGAGGGTGACATCACCTGCCTCATGACGGCTGGTGAGGTGGCGATCGCCACCGGCGTCATCACCAAGGGGCACGTGAACCTTCCCGGTGTCGACAGGGACGTCACCGGCAAGAAGGTGTCCTTCACTGTGCACGACGACGGCGGCCACGACCGGATGTATTGGATGTGGGAGTTCCTGGGCGCACCCATCAACAACTGCGTGGGCATGGCCCCCGGGTTCGTGCCCAGCCACGGTGATTTCAAGGTACGCGACTGACGACAATGGGCGGGGCCGGCTTGGCGCGGCGATAGCGCCCGGCCGGCGTGCCGCCCAACCGGAGCTGGCAGGGTCGGCCGCCGTCGAGTGAAGGCAGCTGATCTCAAGGGAAACGAGATGTACACATCACGCAGGAAACTCCTACTGGCCGCGGGCGGCACGGCACTGAGCACGCGCTCCTCGCGGGGGCGCCTCTGACCGCCGCTGCGAACCCGGCTGCTGACAAGTATGGTTCCCTCCCCGACGCCGCACTGCGATCGGCGCTGCGGGAAATCACCGACGCGGGCATGGTGGGGGTCTTCGGGGAGGCGCGGGACCGGCACGACGCCTGGCGGGGTGCCAGCGGAGTGGCGGACGTCGACACCAACCGGCCCATGCGGCCCGACGGAACCGAGGGGTCGAAGTTCAGCCGGAGTTGACACTGACGTCGCTTCGTCTGGTGCAGGTCGTCGCTATCGGCCACGAATGTCAAGACGTGCGTTGGTTGATGACGGAGTAACCGTTGGTGAATTTGACTCGTCGAGGCGTTCCGCTGACCTGCTGAGCGTGTCGGTGCGCCGCCGCTTCCAGTACGCCGCAGTGAGGGATCCCAGCAGCGGACCCCACAGCAGCAGCGGCGAGTAGGCGGCGATTGTCAACACGCCGTGCCAGTCGGTTGCGTGCAGCGGCACCTCGCTGGCGAGCGGACGGCCGAAAACATCGCGCCCCAGCGAGGCGGTGATTCCCACGAGCGTGCTGATGAGGGTCAGGGCGGTGGCGCCAACGGCGGCGGGGATAGCCACGGTGAGCGCCGGCAGTCTCCGGCCCCCCACCCATGGAATCCAGCGGGGGGCGACTTCCCCCCACCCGGCGATCAGCCCGACGGCGGTGAACGCCACCAGCTCCGAGAAGATCGACAGCAGGATCACATACAGTTCCATCGGCAACCACGATGGGACGTTTCCAGCCTCAGTCGAATCGGCACCGATCTGAAGGACGGCAACCGTCGCGATCCGCCAGATGCTCGACGGCAGCACGAGAAGCGGGATGGTGTAGGCCCCGATTCGCGCCCAACGGGGAACGCCCGCTACGGGCGTGTGAGCATAGTTCCAGGTAGCGCGTACTCGCCTGAAGGGTGTTGCTCTGGTGACGGTCAATGCACAACCCCTCGCGGCCTCGGCGCTTCGTGCTTGGCATCTTCGAGGATGGCGTCAGCGTCGGCCCCGCTCTTCGCTCGCAGGTGGGAATTGGATCCCCCGCCCGAGGGAGGAGTCGCGCCGCGGGCTCTCTCATCGCGGAGCCGGCACCGGTGCTCGACTGATCCGGAGGTCCGCCCGCTCGGCGCCAACCCGCAACGCCGGCGTTCAAGAGTCACGCCCACTGCTGCCGACCATCAGCCCATCGCCCGCGGACCGACCAAGCCAGCCTCACAGTCAGTCGAGGCCTTCGATGATGCGGAAGTCGCGCTCGAAGCCGTCGGGGAGTTCGGCCAGCGCCTCCTGGTAGGCCGCGCTCGCGCGTGCGGCGACCGCCTGTTCGAAGCTGTCGAACTCGATCAGGACGACGCGCTCGGCGATTCCGGCTTCGTGTGCGTCGACCCGGCTGCCGATGCTGGCGAGCACCCGCCCGCCCGCGGCCGCGACGGCTAGACCTGCCAGTTTGTTGTAGACATCAAGCCTCTCGGGGTCATCGATGGTGGGGTAGACGCTGACCCAGTAGCCCTTGGGCATGGAACCTCCAGTGTTGGGAGCAGTGCTTCGGATTCCAAAGCAATGCCGCGATGTGCGATGCTACTGTTTCGGAATCCGAAGCACAACAGTTGACGGAGAGTCATGAACGCGTTGCCGACGCCCATGCCGGGCCGGCCGGTCCGCGGTTCCACCACGGGCCGACCGGAGATGGCGGCACTGGACCTGTTCGGGCGCCGCTGGACTCTGCGCATCATCTGGGAGCTGGGGAACGAGCCGCTCGGCTTCCGGCTGCTGCAGCGGCGCTGCGACGGCATGTCGTCAAGCGTCCTGCGGCAACGGCTCACAGAGCTCCAAGAGACTCGACTCGCCGAGGTGCTGCGCAACGGCAACTACACCCTCACCCCGCTCGGCCACGACGCCCGCGAGGCCCTGCGTCCGGTCATCGAGTGGTCGCGGCGGTGGGCTGTCGAGCTTGCCGACACCCCGCCCACTGCCGCCGAGGATGCCGGCGACAGCCAGCGCAACCGGTTCTGACAGCGGTCCGCGCGCGAGACACCTCAAATTTCGGCTCGTAACCACAGGACTGGAGACCACGGAGCATGACAGAGTTCCCCTCACTGGCGGCGCGAACCGCCGTCGCCGCTGCCCTGGCCGAGGATGAGTCGGGCCAGGACATCACCACCGCGTGGAGCGTTCCCGAAGGCCTGGCGGCCGTGGCCGAGATCCGCGCCCGGCAATGCGGCATCGCCGGCGGTCTCCCCGTGGTCGCCGAGGTCTTCGCCCAGGTCGACCCCGAGGTCACAGTGGAAGCACTCGTCCCCGACGGCGCCCGGCTGACCGGCGACGATGTCTTGGTGCGCCTGTCCGGCTCGGCGCGCAGCCTGATCACCGGGGAGCGAACGGTGCTGAACTTCCTCCAACGCATGTGCGGCATCGCGACGCTCACCGACCGCTATGTCCAGGCCGTGGCCGGGACCGAGGCGCACATTCTGGACACCCGCAAGACGGCGCCGGGCCTGCGCGCCCTGGACAAGTACGCGGTGACCGTCGGCGGCGGCCGCAACCACCGGCTCAACCTCGCGGCGATGGTGCTGCTCAAGGAGAACCACATCGCCGCGGCAGGCGGCGTGACCACCGCGATCGACGCGGTCCGGCGCGGGATGGCGCGCACCGGGCAGAAGGTGGAGACCGATGTCGAGGTGCAGACCCTGGCGCAGGCCGTTGAGGCCCTCGATGCCGGGGCCCGCTGGATCATGCTCGACAACATGCCGGTGGCCGACATCGAAATGGTCGTGAAAATCCGGGCCGAGCATGCCGACGCCTCCCTGATCATGCTGGAGGCCTCGGGCACCGTCCGCCTGGACAGCGTCCGCGCCATCGCCGAGACGGGAGTCGACCTCATCTCGGTCGGCGCGTTGACGCACAGCGCGCCCGCGCTGGACCTGACGATGCTGCTGACGACCGACCCGGTGCCATGCCCGAGGTAGTGGTCATCGACGCATGTCAACGGCACGGCCGGGGCGGCAGCCCGACGGCTGTTCTCGACGAAGCGTCGTACACCGACGAGGAGCGATGCCGCATTCCCGGGGAACTGGGCACTTCGCACGCCGTCTTCATCCGTGCCACCGGAGTTGAGCGCGGCCGTCCCTCGTACTCGCTCCGGTTCTTCACCGCCGAAGGCGAACTGCCTGCCTGCGGCCACGGCACCGTCGCGGCCCTGGCGCTGCTCGCCATACGCGAAGGCGGCAGCGACCACCACGCCGTGCTGTGTACGACGAGCCGCAGCTTCGAAGGCTGGGCCATCCGAAACCGCGACAGCGTGACAGCGTCGTTCGACCCGGGCCCGGTGAACCTGCGCGTCACCCAGGCACCCGAGCTAAGGGCGGTCACAGCCGGCCTCGGCCTGGCTGACGATGCCGTCGTCGGCAACGCCTGCGTGGCCTCGAATGGGCGGCCGAGGCTTCTCCTGCCAGTCCGATCGCGCGCCGCGTTGGCCGACCTTTCCCCAGACTTCGCCCTGCTGCGTGCCGCCTGTGACCGCTACGGCCTGTTGGGCTGCTACGCCTACTCGATCCCGGACCGGCACGGCCGGGCAGCCGCTCGGATGTTCGCCCCGTCGATCGGCGTCCCCGAGGACATCGCCAACGCCAACAGCACAGCCTGCCTGGCCGCACACCTGGCCCGATTCGGCACGGACCGCCTCACCATCGACATGGGCGATCTCCTCGGCAACCCATCCACCATCACGGCAACCATCGACAAGACCCACCTGGAACACCCAGTCCGAGTTGGGGGCCAAGCAACTATCGCACGAACAGTCGTGCGTCAAGCTTGATGTTTGACGTCCACCTGGTGCCGCGTCAGCCAACGTTCGCCTCGTCTGCCAGACTGCTTTGGTGATCGTCAGACTCGCACGAGAGCAGGATTTTCCTGGTCTTCTTGGCTTGGCGAGCCAGGTCGAGCACTGGTTCGGTCCGATGGTTGGGGATCCTGGTTTCCAGAAGGCTGTGGAGAAGCACATTTGCCGGTCCACGGCGCTTGTCGCCATATCGTCGAGATCGGAACTCCTCGGCGGCCTGCTCTTTGGTGCTGGGCCTCCGACGTACCACGTCCACTGGCTCGTCGTCTCAGAGAAGCAACGTGGAACGGGCGTGGGTCGGGCGCTGATAGCCGACGCAACACGCAGGTTCGTGCTGGGCCCGGGCAGCATTGAGGTGGTCACCTTCGGAGCCGATCACCCAGGCGCCGTTGCCAGCGGTGCGCGGGTCTTCTACGAGCGTCTCGGTTTCACTCCGGCCGAGGCCGCGGAGCCGGGTCCGGAAGGCGGCTCACGGCAGATCTATCGTCTGGCCGTTGTCTGATTCAGGCGACGTCGGCCCTGGCGACAACCTCGCGTAGCCGTTCGTCGGCGGCGTGCTTGTTGCGCCAGATGATGTAGCGGCGGATCATACTGCCTGCTCAGTGTGGCTGGCGTGGTCGGTGCCGTCCAGCGCGAAGTAGCGCAGGGCGGTGAACTGGGCCTCGACACGGTTCAGCCAGGAACTGTTGGTCGGTGTGTAAGCGAACTCGGCATTGTTCGCCGCAGGCCCAGTCACCGACCCGGATGTCCTTCTTCGTGCTCAGGTGCGGGGAGAAGTTGTCGAGCACGATCGCGATTCGGGCCTGCGGCGGGTGCAGGCTGCGCAGGTAGCGGCAGAACTCCAGGAACCGTGTGCCGGCTGTCGGCGTGGTTGTGGTGCCATGCCGGGCTGTCGGTGAGATCGATAGCTAACTAGGGTTATCGGGGTGCCTCGCTACGCTGTCGGTCTGCCGAATGTCGGACCTTTTGCTGACGCCCGGATACTCGTCGATCTGGCCGTCGCCGCTGAGGAGCAGGGCTGGGACGGCGTCTTTCTGTGGGATCACGTGCTGTACCACCAAGCAGACTGGCCCCTGATGAACTCGGTCGTCGTCGCCTCCGCGATCGCGGCCCGGACATCGCGTATCCGGCTCGGCGTGCTGATGACCGCTCTACCCAGACGTCGGGTGCAGACCGTGGCTCGGGAGACCGTCACCCTGGACACCCTCTCCGGCGGCCGGCTCGTCTTCGGCGCGGGCATCGGCTCGATGGACATCGAGTACGCCGCCTTCGGCGAAAATCCCGACCTGCGAGGCCGCGGGAGACGGCTCGACGAGTCCTTGACTCAGCTCACGGACCTGTGGTCAGGCCAAGACGTGCCCATGCCATCCAGCGAGCGGGTACGCATGCTGCCGACACCTGTACAACAACCCCGCATACCCGTCTGGTGCGCCGGCCGGTGGCCCAACCGACCCGGTTTCCGCCGCGCTGCCCGCTGGGACGGGGTGGTAGCGACCTTTGCAAACGCGGGCAGGACTCTTCCCGTGCCGGTCGAGGACTTCGCCGACGCCGTACAGTTCGTCGCTTCAGAGCGGGGATCGCTGGATGGGTTCGAGGTCGGGCTTGAGGGTTGGACGTCGCCGGACAACGCCCCCGATGTCATCTCGCCGTACGTCGCCGCCGGACTGACCTGGTGGATCGAAGCCATGGGCTGGTGGCGCGGTGGAGTCGACGACGCGCGGCAGCGCATCCTCGCAGGCCCTCCCGGCTGAGCCACCACCCCGGCCTCTTCACCCGCCACCTCGCGATCGCTTCATCGGTAGCGACGCGCTAGTGCCGTGACCACAAACGTTCGCCGGGCCGGTTGCTGGAGAGTTTGTCGTACTGGTGGTGTTGGGTGTGGTTGTGCCTCGTCGTCGGGATTCTGCCGCGCCTCGGGTGGTGCATCGCACCGCGCGTGTGGGGTTGCGGGTGACGTCGGGGCAGCGGCGGCGGTGTTTCGGGCTGTTGCGTTCGGCTGGTGACGTGTGGGCGTGTGTGTTGGAGGTCAACGGGTGGCGGCGTCGCCGCCGTGACGCGCCGCTGGTGGGCTATCAGGAGTTGTGTCGGGAGTTGGCGGTGTCGGGGCCGGGCACGTTCGGGGAGTTGGATTCGACGGGTGCCCGGTCGGTGTTGCGCCGGTTCTCTGACGCGTGGTTCGCGGCGGCGAAACGCCGCAAGGCGGGTGACGGTTCGGTGGGGTTCCCGCGCCGGCGGCGGGGGTTGGTGCCGGTGCGCTGGTATCACGGCACGTTCACCCTCGACGGTGCTCGGGTGCGGATCCCGACGGCGAGAGGCACCGCGCCGTTGTGGGTGCGGCTGGCGCGCACTCTTCCCTATCCGGTCGAGCAGGTCCGGTCGGTCACGCTGTTGTGTGAGGGCGGCCGGCTGTTCCTCGATATCACTGCTGAAGTGCCGGTGGCGACGTACCCGGCCGGTGAGGGACCGGACCCGGCCAGGGTGGCGGGGGTGGATCTGGGGATCATCCACCCGTACGCGGTGGCGGGTCCGGACGGTGCGGGGTTGTTGGTGTCGGGGCGGGCGATCCGCGCCGAGCACCGCATGCACCTCGCGGACACCAAAGCTCGGCGCCGTGCCGTGGCGCGGCGGGCGCCGAAGCCGGGGCAGAAGGGGTCACGGCGGTGGCGTCAGTACCGGCGTCGGACGCGGCTAATCGAGGGCCGGCACCGGCGTCGGGTGCGTCAGGCCCAACACGAGGCCGCCCGTCAGGTGGTGTCCTGGGCGGTACGCCAGCGGGTGGGTGTGCTGCACGTGGGTGACCCGCGCGGCGTGCTCGACCTGGACGCGGGGCGGCGGCACAACCTGCGGCTGCGGCAGTGGCAGATCCGCCGGCTCCTACAGATCCTCACCGACAAAGCCGTCCTGGCCGGCATCACCGTCCACCTCGTCGACGAGCGTGGCAGCTCCTCGACCTGCCCGGCCTGCCGGCGGCGGGTACCGAAACCCCGCGGCCGGACCCTGACCTGCCCACACTGCACGTTTTCCGGGCACCGCGACCTCGTCGCGGCTGCCACCATCGCCACCCGCACCCCGGGCGGCGGAACCACCACCCCCACACCACCGGTCGTGGTGTCCGGGGTGGTCACGCACCGTCGAGCCGGACGACACCTCCCCGGTGCCGGTCGGTCCCGGCGTGACCCCCGCCGCCCAAGCAGGGCGGCGCGAGGATCAGTTGGCCCGCGGAGGCCCGCCCCACCACCTTCAGGTGGGGAGTCGCTCGCCCCAAAGGCGAGGATCCACAACACCCACCGCACACCCGGTGAACGTTAGTGGACACCGCACTAGGTAGGGGCGCGAGCTTCGGCATCAGGCGTGGTTCGAAGCTTCTGCTGCCGGCTCGGCAGGCTGGACCCCGGGCTGGCACTTCCCAGCGGGGCGGGCGAACGAGAAGATGCGACATGCAGAAAAACTGGCACACCATCGTAGGTGCGCTGGCGGGTGTCACTGGAGTGGTGATCTGGGCGCTGGCCACGGCGATCTATCAGCCGCTCATGCAGCCCGATGGCTTTTGGACCGACAGCAGCACCGGGCAGGCGTTTCCGGAGCTAGGCAGTAACAACACCTACTGGCCTCGTGACATCCGCCAGTTTGCGATCTTGCTGGCCTTCGGCGGAGTGATCCTGATCTGCCGCGCGAACGTTCGCGGCATCGTCGCCGGCGCGATCGCGACGATCGGCTGGCTCGGCGTGGACATCTGGTTGGACCGAATCGACGTGACCGGGGGCTCTACCGCAACCTGGCTCGCAGTCGCCGGTATCGCCGTGGTCTCGACAACCGCTGTCGTCGCTGCCTGGGTTTCGGCGGGCCAAGGCGGACCTCCTTTCGCCCGGCATCTGTCCGCTGCCGTCACCGCGGTGCTCGCGGCTGCCACGATGGTGGTCACGACCCCCTGGGACGAGCCGGTCACGAACCCGGACCAGGTCCAGGTCGAAAACGCCCTCTCGATGCTTAAAGCAGGATTGGTAGCGATGTTCGTCGCTACCGCGATCGGGCTCATCGCGGTTCAGCTCACCGCTGTCCGCACCCGGCGGGTGGCCACCTTCGTTGTGGTGGCCGCGCTGGCCGCCTGGCTCGCCACCGCCAGCCACGGACCGCTTGCGCCGGTCGGCCTGATCGGCATGCCCGTCGCCGCAACGCTCGCCGTGGCCGCAGCCCGGGAGGTCCCCCTGATCCGGCTGCTCCCCGTCACGGTCGCCTGCTGTGTGGCCTTACTTCCGGCAATGATCATTCTCTACATCACAGGATCGGCGGTCGGCAGCGCGATGACCTCCCTGGCAGACAATCCACCGATCAACGCCGCCGACACCGATCTCTCAATAGCTTTCTCCGGCCTGGTCCTCGGGCTGCTACTGGCATCGATCAGCCACGTGACAACCCTGCCCGCATCCAAGCCGGACAGCCCAAGCCGCGATTCCGGCCCCGTGGTGAACCGTGCTTGAAGTCGCACCGGCTGCAGCCCCCGCCTCACCTCTGTGGCTGCAGCGCCGGGGACTCAGACGTTGAAGCGGAACTTCGACGGCCTATCCCGTGGCCTGCGGCGACCTGGCAGGCACGCTGGTCAAGCTCGTTCCGGGGTTCGCGTCGTTGATGGCTGCTTGCCGACGTTTCACGCTGTCTTGTGCCCCGTGTGTGCCCCATACGGGGAGCAGCGGGGCAAGCTTGGTCAACCTCGCCCGGCACTGCCCAACGAATGCGCCAAGGTACGGCGATGTCCGCCGAGATGCACTGCCTTGGCTCCTCGTCGACGACCTGGCGGCGTTACTCGGCGGGCTGCGCACCATCCGGTGTCGCCGGCCCGTACACATGGCGGCGCACGAGCTCATCCTGCTCCAGAATCATGTCGACAACCTGCCAGAACTCAGAGAGCCGAGGGTGGCTCAGCCCCTCTTCACGGCTGAGCTTGCGGCCGAAGATCGGACTGTCTCCTGCAACCTCGCCACCGTTGACGAGCGTCGCAGCAGGCGTCGGCGAGTCGGCCACGGGGCCAACCCGGCAGCCGAAGGTGATGTGATCGTCGAAGCGGTTGTGGCCCCAGCTCCCCAAGATGGCATCGATCCAGACCTCGTGAATCCCGTTGTGGTGGTAGCAACTCGCGAAGTAGACGGCTAGAGCGTGGTCACCCTCGTAGATGTTGGCCCAAGTCCGGTCTGCTGGCGTATTGCAGCATTGGCAAACGAACTCTCGTACCTGGCGGCTGCTCTCGTCGATCGTGAGGTTCACGGCGCGAACACTAGTGGGGTGTCAACGACGGCCCGAACACTGACTCCCTAGCGACGGCGCGACTGGTGAGGCGATGATCCAGCAAGCGAAGCCTCGCCATCCCGTCGCCGTCGCACATCGACACGGCTGCGATTGCCGCGGCCGTCGGCCATCCCGCCTGCCAATGCCGTTGGTCGCCCTTGTGATTGCGGGTAGGTAGCGGGAGTAGCGGCTACTTCGGTGTGAACGCGGATGCACCGCACCGTTCAGTGCTGTCGGGCACTGCTCTGTGTTGTCATGGCCGCCTTGCTGTCCCGTGTCGCTGCTGCCCCGCAGCGGCTCGATGCGCTGCCACAGCCCGTCCGGCACGATCCACGGCGGCTGCTCCTCGCGACGCTGTACGTGGCAATCCGCGCGTACCCCCGGCGCGGGACACCACATCGTAAATTGTGTCCGAGGGGCGATTCGGGGAACGGATCTCCGTCCATGGTGGAATTCGGCTCGCCGGGCCACGCCCCACCGGCGGCTACCGCGTCCACGCAAGATTCCCTCATCCCGCGATCGCGACGGCGACCTGTACCCCGCCTACCTCTTGGTCCTCGTGCTCGGCCTTCCGGCAGAACCGACGGCAGGCCGGGCCCGCGGATCACGTCGCCCGGGTGGACCCGTCGCGCGCCCACCCGGGCAGCCTGTTCAGCCCAGCACCCGATGCGGATTCGCGCGCAGCGCGGCGACCAGCGGCGCCGGCGCGGAGCGCGGGGATCCAGCCGGGTACGGCGGCCGGGGGTCGTACTCGATGCCGAGCTGGATCGCCTGGGCGACGGCGTCCCCGGCGATCCGGCCGGCCAGCGTCAGCGCCATGTCGACGCCGGCCGACACCCCGGCGGCCGTGACGTACTTGCCGTCCACCACCACCCGCTCCGCGGTCGGCTCGGCACCGAACGCGGGCAGTTGGTCCACGGCCAGCCAGTGCGAGGTGGCCCGGCGGCCGGTGAGCAGCCCGGCGGCGGCGAGCAGCAGGGAACCGGTGCAGACCGAGGTGGTCCAGGTGGTGGTGGCGTCGACGGCGCGCAGCCAGTCGAGCAGCCGGGCGTCGGTCATCCGGGCGATCTGCCCGGGCCCGCCGGGGACCAGCAGCACGTCCGGGCGGGTCACCTCGTCCAGGGTGGCGGTGGCCGTGAGGGCGAGGGTGCCCACGTCGGTGGTGACCGGGCCGGGCCGGTCGGCGACGAAGACGGTACGGGCGCCGGGGAGCCGGCCGAGCACCTCGTACGGGCCGACGGCGTCGAGGGCGGTGAACCGGTCGAAGAGGAGGACGGCGATCTGCATGGTCTGTTCCTTTCCAGGTGTGGGTCGGTCAGCGGGCGTCGACGGTGAACGGCACGGTGATCACGTGGCCGTCGGCGAGGCGGAACTGGCCCCAGAGCCGGTAGCGGCCCGGGCGGGGGAAGTCGACGTGCAGGTCCAGGTCTGGCCCGTAGGTCTGACCCGGCAGGGCGAAGACGGGCCGGCCGTCGGCGTCCTCGGTCTCGGCGTGCTCGTGGGCGAAGCTGTCGCCCGCCGCGGACATGACCACCACGTGGCCGGCGGCGGCGAGGTACGGCCGCAGCCCGGTCAGCGGCCGGCCGGTGGCCGCGTCGGCGAAGCGGTAGATGAAGTGGCTGCCGCCGACCTTCGCGGGCCCGTCCAGGGTCACCCGCACGCCGTCGACGACCTGCTGCCGCCCGGACACCACCGGCCGCTGGTGGATGACCTCCGCGGGGTCGCCGATCACCATGTCGTGCCGCTGCAGCACGTCGGTCAGCTTGCCCTTACGCCGGAACTCGGTGTGCACGATGTACCGGCCGGGAGTGGGGAAGGTGAGCGTCACGTCGAACTCGCCCGGCCGGCCCGTCGGCTGCGGGTGGACGTGGGCGAAGCTGGCCAGGTCGTCGCGTACGGCGATCAGGTGCATCCAGGCCTCGTGGCTGCGTCCCACGTCCCGGACCGGCCGGCCGCTTTCCGCGTCGGTGATGCGGATCCGCAGCGTGGCGGGTTGGCCGGGCACCACCGCGGCTGGCATCCCCACGTCGACCCGAACCCCTGCGTCCGCCGCGGGCACCGGTTCCGTCTCGGCGGTCATCATGGTGCTCATCGCGGGCCGCATCGGCATGCCGGTGTTCTGCGTCCAGGCCAGCACGCCGTTCATCCCCCGGGCGGCGGCGTCGGTGCGGCTGAGCGCGGTGAAGCCGGCGCCCACGGCGAGCGCGAGCGCGGCCACCCCGGTCAGGTACGCCCACTCGGCGAGCCGGGCACCCAGGCGGGGCCGCAGCGCCGCCGCCGTCTCCGGGCGGCCGAAGTGGCGCAGTCGCAGCGCGTTGGTGACCACGCTGACCGAGCTCATCGCCATCGCGGCGGCGGCCAGCGACGGGTCGAGCAGGATGCCCCAGGTCGGGTGGAGCACCCCGGCGGCCACCGGGATGAGCAGGGCGTTGTAGCCGAAGGCCCAGCCCAGGCCCTGCTTGATGGTGGTGACCGTACGCCGGGACAGCGCGATCGCCGAGACGATGCCGCGCAGGTCCCCGCCGACCAGGGTGATGTCGGAGGCGGCGATCGCCACGTCCGTGCCGGTGCCGATGGCGATGCCCAGGTCCGCGCGGGCCAGCGCCGGAGCGTCGTTGATGCCGTCGCCGACCATCGCCACCACCGCGCCCCGCTCCTGCAGGGCGGCGACCCGGGCGGCCTTCTCCTCCGGCCGGACATCGGCGATCACGTGGTCGATGCCGACCTCGCGGGCGACCACCTCGGCGGTGATCGGGTTGTCGCCGGTCAGGATCCACACCTCCAGGCCCAGCGCCTGCAACTGCGCCACCGCCTCGACGGACTCGGGCCTCAGCGTGTCGGCGACCCCGGCGACGCCGGCGAGCCGGCCGTCGAGGGCGATGTGCACAGGGGTGCCACCGGCGGCCGCGACGGCCTTGACCTGGTTCGACAGGGCGGTCACGTCGACGTCGTGGCGACGCATCATGGCGGCGTTGCCGATGAGCACGCCGCGGCCCTCGACCCGCGCCTCGACGCCGTGCCCGGGCACCGCCGCGAAGGAGTCCGCCGCCGGCACGGCGAGGTCACGGGCGCGGGCGTGCCTAACGATCGCCTCGCCGAGCGGGTGCTCCGAGCCGATCTCGGCCGCCGCGGCGTAGGCCAGCAGCCGGTCGGCGTCGACACCGTCGACGGCGTGCACCACGGTGACGTCGGGACGGCCGCGGGTCAGCGTGCCGGTCTTGTCCAGCACCACGGTGGTGATCCGTCGGGCCTGCTCCAGCGCCTCGCCTCCGGAGATGAGGATGCCCAGCTCGGCGGCCTTGCCGGTGCCGACCATGATCGCGGTCGGGGTGGCCAGGCCGAGCGCGCAGGGGCAGGCGATGATGAGCACCGCGATGGCGGTGCCGATGCCGAGGGTCAGCCGCCCGTCGGCGGGGCCGGCGATCGCCCAGACGGCGAAGGTGAGCAGCGCGAGCCCGAGCACCGCCGGCACGAACCAGGCGGAGACGGTGTCGACCAGCCGCTGCATCGGCGCCTTGCCGCCCTGTGCCTCGCGGACCAGGCGGACGATCTGGGCGAGGGCGGTGTCCTGACCCACCGCGGTGGCCCGGAACACCAGGGCGCCGGTCCGGTTGACGGTCGAGCCGATGACCGCGTCCCCGACGCTCTTCGACACCGGCATGCTCTCGCCGGTCATCATGCTCTCGTCGACGGTGGAGGTGCCCTCGGTGACCATGCCGTCCACCGACACCTTCTCGCCGGGTCGCACCCGGACCAGGTCGCCCACGACGACCGAGTCGACCGGCACCTCGATCTCGACGCCGTCGCGCAGCACCCGGGCGGTCCGCGGGCGCAGCCCGAGCAGTGCTCCGATGGCCGCGCCGGTCTGCCGGCGCGCCCGGGCCTCCATCCATCGCCCGGTCAGCACCAGCGCGATGACCACCACGGAGATCTCGAAGTAGACGTGCAGCGGCAGGCCGAGCCGTTCGGCCGCCGCCGGCCAGAGCGTGACGAAGGCGCTGTAGGCGTACGCGACCGTGGTGCCCAGGGCCACCAGGGTGTGCATGTTGACGCCGCCGTGCCGGGCCGCGGCCCAGGCCGCCCGGTAGAAGGGCCGGCCCGCCCCGAACTGCACCACGGTCGCGACGACCAGCAGCGCCGGCATCACCCAGTCCATAGCGTCGATGGGCAGCGGCAGGTACATCAGCACCATCATGGACAGTCCGGTGACCAGGGTGAGCTGCCAGATCCGCTTGAGCCGGGTGATCTCCCGCTCCCCGGCTCGGGCCCGCTCGGCGTCGTCATCCGCGCTCTCGGCGGCCGGGAAGTCCGGCCGCCGAGGCTCGTCGGCCTGGACCGTGGCCGTGTAGCCGGCCCGCTCCACGGCCGCGATCAGCGCCGGCGGGGTCACCCGGGCCGGCTCGTAGACCACGGTCGCCGTCTCGGTCGCCAGGTTGACCTCGGCCCGGGCCACACCCTCGATCCGGCTCACCGCCCGCTCCACCCGCCGGACGCAGGACGCACAGGTCATCCCGCCGATGTCCAGCGTGCCGGAGACGACCGTCGGTGTCGTCATCGCAGTGCTCCTCTCGTACCGGGCGCCGCAGGCGCCCTCGCTGGTCCGGCGGCCCTCGCCGGCCGGTGACGCCACGCTCCCGGCCGCCGCTGTCCGCCCGCTGTCCGCGACCCGTCGGCCCGTCTCGGAGTACGCGACAGGGCGCGGACAGCACTGCCCGGCACGGTTCGAACCGCCGGGTCGCCGGGAGTGCGGCCCGCCGAAGGAAGGACTGAACCGTGAACCAGCTCGTGCTCTCCGTGCCGAACATCAGCTGCGGCCGCTGCGTCGAGGCGATCCGGGAGGAGGTCGGCCTGGTCGCCGGGGTCCGCGCCGTGGCGGTGGACCTGGCGACCCGCACCGTCCGGGTCGACGGTGATGCCGACCGGGCCGCGGTGGTGGCCGCCATCGGCGAAGCCGGCCACCAGGTCGCCTGACCGGTACGAGGGGAGCAGACCGATGGACCTGGACACCGTGATCGTCGGGGGCGGGCAGGCCGGGCTGGCGCTCGGCCACCACCTGCGCCGCGCCGGCGTGCCCTTCGCGATCCTCGACGCGCACGCCGGGGTCGGCGACGCCTGGCGGCGCCGGTGGGACTCGCTGACCCTGTTCACGCCGCGCCGGTTCTCCGCCCTGCCGGGGCTGCCGTTCCCCGGCGACCCGGACGGGCACCCCGGCAAGGATGAGGTCGCCGACTACCTCGCCCGGTACGCCGCCCACTTCGACCTGCCGGTCCGGCTCGGCTGTCGGGTCTCCTCGGTCCGCCCCGGCACGGCGGGCGGCTTCACGGTCGACACGTCGACCGGAACACTGCGCGCCCAGCGGGTGGTGGTCGCCGCTGGGGCGTTCCACACGCCCCGGATCCCCGACGTGGCCCGGAAGCTCGCGCCGCGGGTCGCGCAACTGCACAGCAGCCGGTACCGCCGGCCCGGCCAACTGCCGGGGCACGACGTGCTGGTGGTCGGCGGCGGGAACACCGGAGTGCAGATCGCCGCCGAACTCGTCGACGACGGCCGCCGGGTGGTGCTCGCCGCACCGACCCTCGGTCCGGTGCTGCCGCAGCGCTGGCTGGGCCGGGACATCTTCTGGTGGTTCTCCCGGCTGGGCACCATGCGGCTGAGCCCGCAGAGCATTCTGGGCCGACGGATCGCCGCTCAGAACCCCGTCATCGGCACCGACGTGACCGGCCTGCTAGGCCGGGTGGACCGGGTCGGTCGGGTGGTGGACGCCGAAGAGGACAACCTCCGGTTCGCCGACGGCGGGCGGAGGCGGGTGGACGCGGTGGTCTGGGCCACCGGCTTCCGCCCGCACTATCCCTGGCTGGAGGTGCCGGTGCTGGACCCGTCCGGCGCGCCCGTCCAGCGCGAAGGCGTGACGGACTGGCCGGGGCTGCACTTCCTCGGCCTGCCCTGGCAACGCGCCCGGGGCTCGGCGGTGCTCGGCTGGGTCGGCCGGGACGCCGAGGTGCTGGCCGACCGGCTGGCCGAGGACCGGCGGCTGGCGCCGGCCCGACCGGTGGTCCCGGCCTGATCGGGGCAGCTCACCGCCGCTCGGATGATCGTTGCGAGGGCGGTCGGGACGTACCATGGGGCCCGCCCGGGCAGCCGCCCGGCGACCGGAGCGGGCCCCGGGGCGTCCGCGCGGCGGACGGGAGTGCGATGAGCCGGGACAGCGAGCCCACGGTGAGCTTCGGGGTGCTCGGCACCGTCGAGCTCCAGGTGGCCGGCCGCCCCGCCACGCCGCTCGCCCCGGCGGTCCGCGCGCTGCTGGCCCGGCTGGTTCTCGCCGCGGGCCGGGTGGTCTCCGCGGACGCGCTGACCGACGCGCTCTGGGGCGAGCAGCCCCCGGCCGACGCCACGAACGCGCTGCAGCTGCGGGTGTCGAAGCTGCGCCGCGCCCTGATGGCAGCCGGGGCGGGCGGCGACCTGCTGGTCACCCGCGCACCCGGCTACCAGCTCGCCGTCGCCGCGGACGCGGTGGACGCGTACCGCTTCGAACGGCTGCTGGAAACGGCGCGCAGCGCGACCACCGGCGATGGGCCGGCCGCGGCGCTGGCCCGCTTCGACGAGGCGTTGCGGCTGTGGCGGGGACCGGCCCTGGCTGATGTCGGGGACGCCGAGTGGGCCCTGGCGGAGGTGGCCCGGCTGACGGAGCTGCGGCTCGGCGCGGTGGAGGACCGGCTGGAACTGCTGCTGGAGGCCGGCCGGCAGGCCGAGGCGGTGGCCGACCTGGAACGCCTGGTGGCCACCCACCCGCTGCGCGAGCGGTTGCACCGGCTGCTGATGCTGGCGCTCTACCGGGGCGGGCGGCAGGCGGACGCGATCACCGCGTACCACGCGCTGCGGCATCGCCTCGCCGACGAGCTGGGCATCGACCCGGCCCCCGAACTCCAGGCGCTCGCCGAGGCGATCCTGCGCCAGCAGGTGCCCGCCCCGGCGCCGGCCACCCCGCCCGTGGCCGAGCCGGCTGCCCCGCCCGCCGCGGCACCGGCCCGGACGGCGGCGGCGCTGCCGGCCCCCCAGGCGCTGCCACGCCACGACCTGCCCCGCCGGCTCGCCTCGGTCATCGGCCGCCACGACGACGTGCAGCGGGTGCTCGACCGGCTCCGCGAGGCGCGGGTGGTGACGCTGACCGGCCCGGGCGGCGTCGGCAAGACCACCCTCGCCCTGGAGGTGGCACGCCAGGCCGACGACGCCCTCGCCGACCGCGTGCACCTGGTCCGCCTGGCCGCCCTGCCGAGCGGGACGGACCTGCCGGAGGCGGTTGCCGGACAGCTCGGCGTGGCCGCCGGCGGGCCGGGACCGGCCGCGACCGCAGCGCTGGTGGCCTGGCTCGGCGCCGACCGCACCCTGCTCGTGGTCGACAACTGCGAGCACGTCATCGACGAGGCCGCGGAACTGGTCGAGCAGCTCGTCGCGACGTGCCCCGCGGTGACCGTGCTGACCACCAGCCGGGAGGCGCTGGCCGTACCCGGCGAGACCCAGCTCGCGGTGGCGCCGCTCGGCGTACCCGACGGGCCGGCTGATCTCGCGCGACCGGGCGACAGTCCGGCGGTGGCCCTGTTCGTCGATCGCGCCCGGGCGGTGCGTCCCGGGTTCGTCCTCGACGAGGCGACGGCGCCGGTGGTCGCGGACATCTGCCGGCAACTCGACGGCATGCCGCTGGCCATTGAGCTGGCCGCCGCGCGGGTGAAGGCGCTGCCGCCCAGGGAGATCGCGGCCCGGCTGCACGACCGGTTCGCGTTGCTCACGGCGGGCGCGCGGACCAGCGAGGCCCGGCATCGCACGCTGCGGGCCACCCTCGACTGGAGCCACGACCTGCTCTCCGAGGCCGAGCGGCGGCTGCTGCGCCGGCTGGCGGTGTTCCGCGGCGGCTGGGACCTGGCCGCCGCCGAGCAGGTCTGCGCGTTCGACGGCCTGGCCGCCGACGAGGTCCTCGACCTGCTCTTCCGCCTGGTTGACCGGTCCCTCGTGGTGCCGGACCCGACGACCGGGCGGTTCCGGCTGCTGGTCACCATCCGGGAGTATGTCGCCGCCCGGCTCGCCGAGGCCGGCGAGCCGGAGGGGGCCCGCGACCGGCACCTCGCTTACTTCACCGAGCTTGCCGAGCGGTACGGACCCCAAGCGCGGTCCGGCGCCGACGCCTGGGCGCGGTTGACCGAGGAGCACGACAACTTCCGCGCCGCGGTCGACCGCTGCCTGGACCGGCGCGACGGGGTCGACGCCGGCCTGCGGCTGGCGGACGCCCTCTTCCTGTTCTGGAACTACGGCCCCCGGTACGAGGGGGTCCGCGCCCTGACCGCGCTGCTCGCCGCCGGCGTCCCGGCGCCGGCCGCCCGGGCCGCCGCACTGCAGCGGATCGGCCTGCTCGGTGTCTATTACCCCACCGCGCAGACCCGGGCCGCGGCCCGGGACAGCGTGGTGGCGTTCGAGCGCCTGGGCGACCGGGTCAACACCGCCACCTCGCGGCTGGTCGTCGCGTGGGAGGGCCAGTACGACGGCGACCCGGACCGGTACCGGGCGATGGTCGCCCAGGCGATCCGCGAGCGGGGGGACACCGACGACCCCTGGTGGCACGGGACGGTCCACTACGTCGAAGCGCTGCTGGATCTGCGGACCGGCGCCTTCGAACGGTCCGCCGAACAGTGGGCCCGCAGCCTCGAGTGGACGCGGAAGGCGGGCGACCTGCTGCTGCCCGCCGGGATCCTCGCCCACCTCGGCATCGCGCTGCGCGAGGCCGGCCGGCCCGACGAGGCGATCGCCACGCTGGAGGAGGCGGCGGCCGAGGCGCGGCGCAACCCCTCCCCCCATTCGACGGCGTTCACTCTCGTGCAGCTCGCGCACACCCGGCTGGACCGGGGCGAGGTCGACGGGGTGGCGGCGATGCTCGCCGAGGCGGACGACACCGCCCGCCGCAGCGGCAACCCGCGCTGCCAGGCCTGGGCAGCCTGGGGCCGGGCCCGGATCGGGTACGCCGCGGGCGACGCGGTCGGCGCGGCGGACGAGTGCCGACGGGCCCTCGACCTGCTCCAGGAGCGGGAGTTCCCGTGGGCGCGGCGCCAGCTCTGGTCGCTGGCGGCCGACGCGGCGACGGCTGCGGGGCGGCCGCAGGAGGCCGACGCGGCCCGGCGAGCCGCCGCGGACCTGAAGGCAAGCCGCTAACCGGAGCAGTCCGGGCCGTCCGGGCACACCGCCAGGCCGGCCCAGCGCAGCGCAGACGAATCCACCTCCCCGCCCACCCGCAGCGTGCCGGCGTCCACGTCGAACTCCAGCGACACCACCCCGGGCAGGTCACTCACCCGCCGGCTTACCGCGCGTACGCACCGCCGGCACATCCCGGGCGGCAGCCGCACGGTCGTCACCAGCGTCGACGCCTCGGGCTCGTTCCGTTCCACCATGCCGCCAGCCTGGCCGGAGCCGCTGGCGGCCGGCTGTCCATCCGCCGTCCGCCCCCGCCAATCGACAGCCAGCGTCCGGACAGCGCGTCGGGCCACTCTCCTTGCGTCACCGATCCGCACCTGACCGAGGAGTTGCCGTGAACCACCTGCTCACCGCCGAGCTGTTCCAGCTGGAGCGCGCCGAACTGGTCCGCCAACTGCGCCGGGACCGGCACCCCGCCACCGTTCGCGCGACCCGCACCCCGCTGCACCGCCGAATCGCCCGCTGAGCCACCCGCCCCCCGACGCACCAGCCAGGAGATCTCCAATGACCACGAGCACCGCCCCCGCACCCGCCGCCACCGTCGCCGTGCAGGCCCGGGACGTCGTCCGCACCTACGGCCGCGGCGACGCCGCCGTCCGCGCCCTGGACGGCGCCACCGTATCCATCCCGGCCGGACGTTTCACCGCGATCATGGGCCCGTCCGGCTCCGGCAAGTCGACGCTCATGCACGCGCTGGCCGGCCTCGACACCGTCGACGCAGGGCAGATCCTGCTCGGCCGAACAGACCTCGGCCAGCTGACCGAGCGGCAGCGCACCCTGCTGCGCCGCGACCGGATCGGCTTCGTGTTCCAGGCCTTCAACCTGGTGCCGACCCTGACCGCGCGGGAGAACATCGTCCTACCCCTCACCCTGGCCGGCCGCCGACCCGACCCCGAGCGCCTGGCTCACCTGGTCGCCATCCTCGGCCTGACCGACCGGCTACGGCACCGGCCCGGGGAACTCTCCGGTGGCCAGCAGCAGCGGGTCGCGGTGGCCCGCGCGCTGATCACCGGCCCAGAGATCGTCTACGCCGACGAGCCGACCGGAAACCTCGACTCGCAGGCGGCCGAGGCGCTGCTCGGCCTCCTGCGCCAGGCCGTCGACCAGCTCGGGCAGACCATCGTGATGGTCACCCACGACCCGCACGCCGCCGCGTACGCCGACCGGGTGGTGTTCCTCGCCGACGGCCGGATCGACGACGAGCTCGACGCACCGACCGTGCCGGCCATCCTGTCCCACATGGCGCGCCTGGGCGCGCCCGCTGCCACCGGAGGGAACTGACATGTGGCGCCTGACCCTGCGTACCACCGTCGCCCGCCGGACCCGGCTGGCGTTGACCCTGCTCGCGGTCGTCCTCGGCGTCACCTTCGCCACCGGCGGCCTGATCCTCACCGACACGTCCAGCCAGCTGCTGGACGACCAGTTCCGCACCGCGACCGCCGGCGTCGACCTGACTGTGCGCGACGCGGTCGCCTTCGACTCCGGCATGGGCGTGGAGGTCGCCCGGGACCCGCTGCCGGCGGGCCTGCCGGAACGGATCGGCGCGGTGGACGGCGTGGCCGCCGCCCGGCCGCTGGTCCGCGGCCAGGGCCTGCTGGAGGTGGACGGCACGCCGGTCGTGCCGAGCGGGGCCTCCGTGCTGTCCTCCTGGGTGCCGGCGCCGGTCGGCGCGTTCACCGTCCGCAGCGGCCGGCCGCCGGCCGCCGACGACGAGGTGATGATCGACGAGGACACCGCCCGCGGTCACCGCATCGGGCTCGGCGACACCGTGACGGTCCGGGCGACCGACACCGCGCGGTTGCGGGTGGTCGGACTGGCCGGGTTCGGCGCCCGCGACGGCCTGCCGAACAGCACGGTCACCCTGGTCACCCTCCCGTCCGCGCAGCGCCTCCTCCGGCTCGGCTCCGCCGTCTCCGAGGTGGCGGTGGTCGCCGTGCCCGGCGTCGCCCCGGAGGAACTGCGCGACCGGATCAGCGCCGCCGTCGGCGCCGGCTACGAGGTAGCCCCGAGCCGCGACATCGCGGCGGCCGGGGCGGCGGCCGCCCGGGACCAGCTCAGCTGGCTGCAGCTGGTGCTGCTCGCCCTGGCGGCGGCGGCCCTGCTGGTCGGCGCGTTCCTGATCGCCAACACGTTCTCCATCGTCATCACCCAGCGCACCCGGGAACTCGCCCTGCTGCGGGCCGCCGGGGCGACCGGCGGGCAGGTGCTGCGCTCCGTCCTCGGTGAGGCGCTGCTGGTCGGGCTCGCCGCCTCGACCGTGGGGCTCGGCCTCGGCGTCGCCGCCGCCACCGGCATCCGGAACCTCGCCGGGACGTTCGGCGTACCGCTGCCGCAGGGCGGGCTGGTGCTGACCGCCCGTACCGCGGTGGTGGCCTTCGCCGTGGGCGTTCTCGTCACGGTCGGCTCGGCGCTCGGCCCGGCTCGGCGGGCCGCGGCGGTGGCGCCGGTCGCGGCGCTGCGGGAGGCGGCCGCCGCCCGCACCGGACGGCTACGGGTGGTCTCGGGTGCGCTGGCCGCCGCGGCCGGCCTGGCCACCACCGCAGCGGTGCTCGCCGCCGACGCGCCGGTTGCGCTGCTCGGCGTGGCCGCGCTGGGCGCCGTCGGCGGGCTCGCGCTGCTCGGCCCCGCCATCACCCCGACCCTGGTACGCCTCGTCGGCCGGCCGCTGACCGCCGCCGGCGTGACCGGCCGCCTGGCCACCGCGTCGGCGGCCCGCACCCCGCGCCGTACTGCGGCGACCGCCCTGGCGCTGGCCCTCGGCCTCGCGTTGATCAGCTTCATGGCCGTCCTCGGCACGTCGGTCAAGAGCTCGGTCCGCCAGTCGTACGCCGAGGTGATCACCGCCGATCACCTCGTGGAAAGCGCCCGCAACGAGATGCTCGGTGGCCTCTCCCCCGCCGTGTACGACCGGGTGAGCCGGCTACCTGAGGTGGCGGTCGCGTCCCGGCTGCGCTACGGCCACTGGCGCGACGGGGACACCACCCAGGCCCTCACCGCCGTGGACCCGTCGACCCTGTCCCAGGTGACGTCCCTGCACTTCCCTGCCGGCAACCTGGCGGCGCTGAACGGCGGGGGCATCGTGCTGGCCGAGCACGTGGCCCGGGACCGGGGCCTGGCCGTCGGGGACGAACTGCCCATGACGTTCTCCCGCACCGGCACCCGCAGCCTTCCGGTGGTTGGCCTGCTGCGGGACGGTGACGCCAGGGCGCTCTCCACCGACTACCTCATCTCGCTGGACACCTTCGCCCGGCTCTACAGCGAGGAGATGGACGCGAGCGTGCTGATCCGCACCGCCGAGGGGACCGACCGGGCGGCCGCCGAGCGGGCGATCAAGGCGGCCCTGGCCGAGACCCCGACCGCGCAACTGCGCGACCAGGCCGCCGCCGTGGCCGGCCGAACCCAGATGATCGACCAGGTGCTCGGTCTGGTGACGGTGCTTTTGATGCTGGCCGTGCTGATCGCACTGCTCGGCATCACCAACACCCTCGCCCTCTCGATCACCGAGCGCACCGCGGAGATCGGGCTGCTCCGCGCGGTGGGAATGACCCGCCGACAACTGCGCTGGATGATCCGGGGCGAGGCTGTCCTCGTCGCCGCGCTGGCGAGCGTCCTCGGGATCGCGCTGGGCGGCGGCTTCGCCGCCGCCACAGTCCGGGCGCTGGGCCGGGACGCCCCGACCGTGCTCGCGGTGCCGGCCGGCCGACTGCTCCTGGTGCTGGCCGTCGCCCTCACCGCCGGCCTCCTCGCCGGGCTGCTGCCCGCCCGGCGAGCCGCCCGGCTGGACGTCCTCGCCGCCATCGGCACCCCGTGATCCCTCCCGGGCGGCGCCGGACACGTCCGGTGCCGCCCGGCCGCCACCTTCTCAAGGAGAGCACCACGAACGCTTTTCAAGGAGAGCACCATGAACGACACCATCGGTATCCGCCGGGCCGGCAGCCCGGTGCGATGGCCTTGTCGAGCAGGTCGGATGCCGCCTGCGGGGCGCTGTCGTGCAGGCCTTTGGCGAGCAGAGGGTGGGCTTCGGTGCCTCAGCGGCGTACGGCTTCCTGGTGCGGTTGACCACACGATTCGCAGAAGTGGTCCTCTTCCGGCAGGGGTGGAAGGGCCATCACACCGCCGGGGCTGGGCAACAGGCCGACGTGGTCGCACTCGGCCAGGTCGCTGGTTGTCCCGGGTAGCGGTAAACGTCTCACGAAGCCATCCCCATCGCTTCGGAAATCGAATCAACGCAGTGGACGGTACTGTATCGAAGATCGAAGCATCAAGAGGGGTGGCACAGACGATGACGGCACCCAGGCCGGGCGGGCCGGTACGCGGATCGAGTACCGGGCGGCCCCTCATGGCCGCCCTCGACCTGTTCGGCCGCCGGTGGAACCTGCGCATCGTCTGGGAGCTGCAGCACGGGCCGGTCGGGTTCCGCGCGTTGCAGCAGCGCTGCGACAACATGTCTTCCAGTGTCCTGCGGCAACGGCTGACCGAGCTCCTTGCCGCCCGCCTCGTCGCCCAGCAGCCGGACGCGGCCTACACGCTCACCGACCTGGGCCACGGCGTCTACCAGGCATTGCGCCCGCTCGCCCGCTGGTCCGACGCGTGGGCCTCGGCCCTGGGCGAGGACGGCGAACAACCGAACCCGTGAGGCGCCACCCCTGGCGCTTCGTGAACCAAATCGCTACGGTGCTTCTGAATCCGAATCACTGGAGGGGGCCATGGCTCGCATTCTGGCGCTCGAACCGCCGTTCACGCCGGACGTGGAGGCACAACTCGCCACGATGATGCCTGCCGGCGTGCCTCCTATCGGCCTGTTCCGGACGTTCGCCAGGAACTTGCCGATGACCATCGCGATGAGCCACTGGGGCAGGTACGAACTCGGCCGCGACCTGACCCTGACACTCCGCGAGCGGGAGATCGTCATCCTGCGCACCTGTGCGCGCTGCGGCTGCGAATACGAGTGGGGCGTCCACGTGATGGTCTTCGCTGACCGTGCCGAACTCTCGCCTGCCGAGGTCACCTCGCTCACCTGCGGCTCGCCTGAGGATCCGTGCTGGACGGCCGGCCGCGAAGCCATGCTCATCCGGATGGTGGACGCCCTGCACGACTCGTGCGACGTCGACGACGAACTGTGGCAATCCGCGCAGGAACTGCTCGACGAGCGGCAACTGCTCGACGTGCTCCTGTTGTGCGGGTGGTACCACGCGATCTGCTTCGCCGCCCGCACCGCTCGCGTCGACCTCGAGCCCGGCGCTCCCCGCTTCGCCGACATCACGGCTGCCTGATGGCCGGCCCACCGGTGGCAGTGGTGAACGCCTGCACCCGCGACGGGGAAGGCGGCAGCCCCACCGCAGTCGTGATCGACGACGCCACGCTCACCGACGACGACCATCACGCCATCGCCCGTAGGACGGGCACCTCCCACACCGCGTTCGTCGACACCAGCGCAGCGGACACGCCCACGGTGCGCTTCTTCACCAGCGCCGGCGAGCTCACGAACTGCGGCCATGGCATCATCGCCGCGCAAGCCGTCCTGCTGCACCGCAGCGACGCCACCGAGCACCACGGCAGCCTGCGCACCGCAGGCCGCACCTTCGCCACGACCGCCATCCGCCGCCAAGACGGCATCGAAGTCTGGTTCGACCAAGGCGTTACCACCCTGTCGAACCACGCCGACGCCACCGACGGTGGCATCATCGCGGCCCTCGACCTGCAACCAGCGGACATCGCCGCCGGCGTACGGGTCGCTTCGCCCGGCACGCCACGACTTCTCGTCCCCGTCCGGGATCACCTGACGCTGCTGTCCATACAGCCCGACTTCGATCGGCTGGCAACCAAGTGCCGCCGACTCGGATACCTCGGCTGCTTCACCTACGCACTCTGGCCGACCACAAGAACGGCCGCAGCCCGCATGTTCGCCCCCGCGATCGGGGTCAACGAGGACATCGCGAACGCCAACAGCGCCGGCTGCCTCGCCGCCCACCTCCTCGACACATCCGGCAACGGCGACATTGAAGTCCACCAGGGTGACACACTCAAGAGGCCATCATCGATCTCCGCGAGCGCGACCCGTACCGGATCCGGCATCGTTGCGAGAATCGGCGGAGTGGTCGACCTCGGCCCGCCCACCGTTCTCGGCTGAAATATCAAGCGATCCGCGCTCGAGCGACTTCCCTTGCTGTCGATATCGGACGCACGGTAATCGGCATGCGCGGACGGCAGGCGGCCCCGCTACGTGCACAACGACCGACTCCTCGACGCCCTCCTTCGCCGCCCTGATCGCCTCCCCCGCCGCCCGCGCCTACTACGACCGCCAACGCGCCCGCGGCCTCGGCCACCACACCGCGCCAACTCGGCAACCGCCTCGTCGGCATCCTCCACGGCTGCCTCAAAACCGGCACCCACTACGACGAGATCACCGCCTGGCGCCACCACGAACAACAGCGCCAAGACGCCGCAGCTTGACTCCGAAGCTCATGGGGCTGGGCTGCTGGCACCTGCATATCGTGGGTACGGGCGGCCGCCCTCCAAAGTGAGCCCTGCCGCGCCGTCGGCCGTGCTGATCGACACGCAGGTCTCCCGGGTGTCGAGAAGCCAGCCGGCCGGCGGCAGCTGTGCCCACCGTCCGGCGCCGGCCAGCCCCTGCTCGCCAGGTGGCCCCACATCCGTCGGGCCACCTGGTCGGCCGACTCGCCCGGCCGGCCGACGAGTGCGTAGGAAACGGCGCAACGACCGGTGCCGCACTCCGAGTCGCCGCCTGCGCGCCGAATGGCGAGCCCGTCGGGCAGCGGGCCGAGGTCCTGCACCGACGGTACGAACCCGTCGTCGTTGAAGTCCCAGGCCGCGGCGGGGATGCAGGCCAGGGCGACGAACAAGGAAAGACCGACCGCGATCCGGTACGGCCAGCGCCGGCCCGCCCGGTCGTCGTCGCCGCTGTCGGCGAGCTTCCGGCGCTGCATCTCCCCCGCGACGAGCAGCGTCACGGCGACCCCGAGGAACAGCAGCAGGCGCGCCTCCACCGCCGCCCGGGGCACAACGGCGGCGAGGGTGATCGAGGCGACCGCGACCAGGGTGAGCGCCACCAGCACGATGCCGGTGAACGACGGCAGCCGTGCGACGGTCAACCACGCGAGAAACGCCACCATGGTGACGACGGACGCGACGAGCATGCAGTGATGATCTATCGGCGGTGGCTCGGCGGGCGACCCCGTCAAGCTCGGGTGTCCGCCCCCACCGGTAGGCGGGTTGGTCCTTGGCCGGCCGATGATTCTGAGATGCTGCGGCGGTCCACCTGTCGACACCACCGACTCGAAGGGACCCTGCGATGGCAAAGGTCATCTCCACGCTGTTCATCTCGGCCGACGGCGTGGCCGAGATCGACCCGGACTGGCACTTCCCGTACTTCGACGAGAACATGGGCCGCGCCGTCGGCGAGGACTACGACACCGCCGACGTGATGCTCATCGGCCGGGAGACCTACGACAGCTTCGCCGGGGCCTGGCCCGACCGCGAGGCGGCCGGCGGCGAGGACGCGGTCTTCGCCAAGCAGCTCGGGGACATGCGCAAGGTGGTCGTATCGCGCCAGCCGCTGAAGTTCTCCTGGCGCAACTCGGAACTGATCAACGGCGATCTTGTCGACGCGGTCACCGCGCTCAAGGCCGATGCCGGCAGCAGAGGCATCCTCATCCCGGGGTCGATCTCCGTGGTGCAGCAATTGCTCGCCGCCGGGCTGGTCGACGAACTCCGCCTGCTGGTGCATCCGGTGGCGGCACGCAAGGGCCGCAAGCTGTTCGACGACGGCGACACGCCGTACCACTTCCGGGTGACGGCGACGGAGGCCTTCCCGACGGGCGTGATCCGCGTAATCTACGCGCCGACCGTGGCACCCGGGAAGGTCGGCTACGCCGACATCACGGACCAGGTGCCCGCAGGCAGCTAGTTGTGTTGGTGACGGGCGGCTGGTCGGCGCAAGTCCTCCGAGTGCGGTGTGGCGCCGTGGGTGTTTGTACTACTGGAGGCATAAGCAAGGGCGCCTGCTCGGTCATCGTTGCCGTGCGGACAGGGTCCCGATGAGTTTCCGCCCCGCCGGTCGTCCATCTCTGAGCAGTCGCCTTCGTTCGACGCGACACAGACCACCGGCGGGGACGCGCAGTTGTGCGGCCGTCCCCGCCCCACCGGCCCACGACGCCGCCCTGGAGGTTCCTGATGTATCCGATGGTCCACTCGCTCCGCACGTCCGGCGGCGTCAACGCGACGGCGGAGGCGTGATGACCATGGTCGAGGCGAACGGCGTCACGCTCGGGGTCGAGCACTTCGGCGACGCGGCGGCGCCGCTCGTCCTGCTCTCGGGCGGCACGACCATGCTTTCTTGGCCCGACGCGCTCTGCGTGGCGCTCGCGCGCGGCGGGCGCCACGTGGTGCGGTACGACCTGCGCGATTCCGGCGCGTCGACCACCGTCGACCCCGAGGCTCCGGCGTACACGCTGCGCGATCTTGCGGCCGACGCCGCGGCGCTCGCCCGCGAACTCGACGACCGGCCGGCGCACCTGGCGGGCATCGGCGTAGGCGGAATGGTCGCCCAGGTCGCCGCCCTCGACCACCCGGACGCGTTCTCGGCGCTCACCCTCGTCGGAACGCGGCCCGTCGCTCCTGGCCCGGTCGACGACGACCTGCCTGACCATGACGCGGCGACGATGGGCCGGCTGTTCTCGCGTGCGATGCCCAACTGGTCCGACCGCGCCGCGGTGGCCGAGTTTGCCGCCAGCGGCGCGGAGATCCTCGGTGACGACCCCGTCGCCGCGCGCGCGACCGCCGCGCGCAGATGGGACCGCACGCCGAGCACGGAGCTCGCGGTCCAGATGGCTAACCATCTTGGCACGGTGTTCGCCAAGCTCGACTGCACGCCGCGCTGGCGCGAGCGCCTGTCCGAGCTCGCGATCCCGACGCTGGTGGTGCACGGTCGCCGCGACCCGTTCTTCCCTGTCGGCAACGGTGAAGCGCTCGCGCGCGAGATCCCTGGTGCGCGGCTGCTCGTGCTCGAACGGGCCGCGACGGCGATCCCCGACGCGACCGCCGGTGAGGTCGCCGCGGCGATGCTCGCGCTCCAGGTGTAACCGGCCACCACGTTGGTCGGTGACACGCCGCTGGTCGGCGGAGACCTCGGAGTGCGGTGTGCGTCGGTGCGAGCCGGCACACCCAGCTCGGGGATCTGGTCGAGTCGGTTCAGTAGTCGTTGCCGGACGGGCCCGCAGCAGTGGTGGGGTGGTCGCCACGTTCGCGGGCGGCGAAGTCGTCGAGGATGGTTTCGGTGGCCGTCGCGCCGAACCGCGTCGCTCCGGCCTCGTGCAGGGTGAGCAGGGTGTCGAGGCTGCGGACACCGCCGGCGGCTTTGACCTCGATGTGCGGGGAGACCGCGGCGCGCATCAGCTGGATGTCGGCCAGGGTGGCGCCGCCGGGGGCGAAGCCGGTGCTGGTCTTGACGAAGTGCGCCCCGGCTTGTTCGGCGATGCGGCAGCCGGTGACCTTCTGTTCGTCGGTCAGGTACGCGTTCTCCAGGATCACCTTGACCACCCGGCCCTGTGCGGCGGCGACCACGGCGGCGATGTCGTCGTACACGTAAGAGGTCTCGCCGCTGCGCAGGCGGCCGATGTGCAGCACCATGTCGACCTCGTCGGCTCCCGCGTCGACCAGTTCGCGGGTCTCGGCGGCCTTGATCGTGGTGCGGGTGTCGCCGTGCGGGAAACCGGCCACGGTGCCGACGAGGACGCCGGTGCCGGACAGTGCGGCCCTGGCGAGTCCGACGTCGGAGGGTCGTACGCAGACCGAGGCGACCTGGCGGCTTGCGGCGATCTCGCAGCCGCGCCGGATGTCGTCGGCGGTGAGCTCGGGGCGCAACAGCGAGTGGTCGATCATCTTGGCGATGTTCATCGGGTGTCTCCGGTCCGGGGTGGCTGCACGTCGAAGGTGACGTGCAGGTCGTAGCGGTCGCCGACGTAGCGACTGACGGTGTACTCCAGCGGCGCCGAGCGCTGGTCGACGATGAGCCGGGTCTCGACCAGCAGCGGCTCGTCCGCCGGCGCGTGCAGCAGCTCGCCGTCGGAGCCGGCCCGCTGGGCGGTCAGCGTCGAGGAGCCGAGCGTGGGGTGCAACCCCCTCTCGCGCAGGGCGCGGTGCAGCGAGCCGGTTTCCAAGTCGAGATCGAGCAGGGTGCTCAGGTGAGGCGGGAAGCAGGCGTACTCGATAGCCAGGGGCACGTCATCGGCGAGCCGCACCCGCACGATCGAGGTCACCCGCGGTGCTGCCGCGATCAGCTGCAGCGCCCTCGCCTCCGCGGGGGACGCTGCCCGGACCTCAGCCTCCACCAGCCGCGATGCCGGGACACGCCCCCAACTGCGCACCTGATCCTGAAAGCTCATCAAGGTCCCGGCGGCCCGCGGTTCGGGCCGCTGCCGCACAAACGTGCCCCGGCCCTGGATCCGCTCGATGAGCCCGTCGGACTCGAGAGCGTTGAGCGCCGCCCGGACGGTCATCCGGGCGACCCCGAACTCCTCGGCGAGCACCGACTCAGCCGGGACCACGTCACCGGGCTGCGCCTGGGCGAGACGCGTCCGCAGTTCCCGTTCGATCCGCACGTACAGCGGCACCTTGGCCACAACTCCCCCAGGTCGTCTAGACAACCTAGAAGTTGACACAGGCCGAGGTTCCCGTCAAGCCGCTGTGCGGTACAGCACCGACGACCCGTCGTGGCGGGGAGCAGCCCTCAAGCCGAATCAGCGCAGCCACACAAACCCTCCGCCCTTGCCGGCCGTCGGCATGCCGGCTAAATCCCGTCCACCACGCCGACCCAGCGGCCAGATGCGGGCTCACCAGACCACCAACTAGAGGTAGGCACCGGCCATCCCAGCCAGCCAGCGGGTCGTTCGCCCTTCGTGACCGGGCAGGGCCGCATAGCCCGACGCGACATCCGGCTGACGTCTGACGGTCAGGTCTGGTGTGTGCGTGGCCGCCGCGGCGGTGATGGAGGACGCGAGGTCATCCACGACTTCCACGAAGCAGGGCGCCGCACCGACTCTGACCGCCGAAACGGAAACCGCAGGTCATGGTGGGTGCAGTTGAGCGCCGTTCAGAGCACGCGGTTGCTCCCAACCTGCTCCCTCATCTCGGTCCACGAAACTGGCTGCAGCTGATCGGCTCGCGCGGACAGCGGCATAGGCGGATGTTCGGCGCGGCGCCCGGTGTGGTGGTCGCTGGCGGATACCCGAACCCGGCTGAGCATGGGCCTACGTCCCGAATCCGCCGTAGTCGACTAACTCAGCGATGCGTATCTGTCAGGGAGGGGAACGCCGCGCGCGGCTGCTGGCCCGCCCACCACAGCCCGATCGCCAGCGCCGCTGTCGCCTCCAGGTACGCCGCCCGGTCCAGCCCGCCGCACGGCGCCGGCGTGCAACCGATCGAGCTGATGAGGGTCTCCGTCGCGGCGGCTGCCTCGGCGTGGTCGGCGCAGTAGGGCACGGCCAATGGTACGTCCTCGAAGGTTGGCGGTCGCAGTGTCCAGATGCTCACGTGGGCGAGGTTGAACGCCTTCACCACGTGCGCGTCGGGCGCGGCGGCGGCCAGTTGCCGCGCCACAGACGTGGTGCCACCGGTGTTGAGCATCAGCCCCTCGCTGGTCGGTACGACGGGGTTGGTGCAGTCGATGACCGTCCGAGTGGCGAGGCTCCCGGCGAGGCCGCCCACCAGTTGCGGTGCCTGCGCCGCCGGGACCGCGACGACGATGACGTCGCCGTGGCCGGTCGCGTCCGCGAGGCTGCCATGCCCGGCGGCGGCGATTCGCCCGGCGGTCTGCTCCGCCCGCACCTGATTTCGACCGCCGATCACCACGTCGTGTCCGGCCGCAGTCCACGCGCCGCCGAGGGCCGCCGCCATACCGCCTGTGCCGAGTATGCCAATTTTCACGTCTGCTCCGTCTCTCGCTTTGCGGCGGCTCGGTACGCAACCGCCGTTCCGGACGATAGGCAGGTCCATGCACACCAGACGGTGTGCAATAGGTCGTGCAGGATGGGCGCATGGGCAATCCCGTTGGCCAGCTCGACGACTACACCTCCGACTGCCGGGCCCGCGTGGCATTCGAGGTGCTCGCCAACCGCTGGGACAGCGTCGTGGTCTTCACGATCGCCGCGTACGGTCCGATGCGTCCGGCGGTGCTCCTTACCCGGATCGGCGGGATCAGCCCCAAGGTACTCAACGACGCGTTGCGCCGGCTGGAGTACAACGGCCTGGTGGAGCGCCGGCCGTACCCGCAAGTGCCACCCCACGTGGATTACGCGCTCACAGAAGCGGGCGGCGCGCTGCTGGAGCCGATGGAGGCGATGGGTGCCTGGGCCACCCGGTACGCCGACGCGGTTCTTGACGCTCAGGAACGGTTCGAGGCGCGTCAGAGGCCTACCCGGCCCGGATCCGCTCGGCATCGCCGCTGAAAGCATCCGACCCGCCGCGACAGACCCTCGCGGAGGTGCTGCGTCCGATCGTGCCGATGCCCGGATGTCGATCGGGTGCCGTGCCGCGGGTGCCTTTCCGGCGAAGGGAGAAACTGTCCCAACCGCATGCGCCAGGTGACGTCTGCACCAGATGTGTGCCCTGCCAATGGGCGGACCGGCGGCCGCGGTGCCGTCAAGCCATCGCGGGAAGGATGACCCGTTGCAGCACCGTGAGCGGGGTCCGCCACTGGTCGGGATCGTCGTAGTTGCCGGCGGCAACGGCCACCGCGAGGTCCAAGTCGGGCAGGACGAACAGGCGCTGGCCGCCGTTACCCATGCCGGCCACCACCCGATGGCCCTCGATGGATTCGATGTACCACTGGTAGCCGTACTGCGCACCCCAGGTGGTCTGCAGACGCGGCTGGAGCATCGTACGGATCCACTCGGTGGGCACGATCCCCTGACCGCCCCAGGTCCCCTCGGCCAGCACCAGCTCGCCGAGCCGGGCCAGGTCGCGGGGCGTGAGTCGCAGCCCGGACGCGGCGGAGGCCACCCCGTCCGCGCCGGTCATCCACTCGAAGCGGCCGATGCCCAGCGGCGCGAACAGCACGGCCTCGGCGTAGTGCGGCAGCGACTGGCCGGTGCCGTCGGCGATCAGCCGGCCGAGCAGAGCGGTGGCACCGCCGCAGTAGGTCCATCGGGTGCCGGACGGCTCGACGATGGGGCGCTCCAGGATGTACCGGTACCGGTCCGGGGCCAACTCCATCGCGATCTCGGCGTTGGCAGGACTGTTGTACGGCAGGTCCTCGCGCCATTCCAGGCCCAACGACATGGTCAGCGCGTGCTCGACGGTGAGCCGGGCACGCTGGGGGTCGACCGCCAGGTCGGGGTACTGCGGGAACAGCCGCAGGAGCGGCTCCGCCGGCGGCGGTACCAGCCCTTCGCCGAGCGCGATGCCGTACAGCAGCACCGTCACGCTCTTGGTGACCGACCGGATGTCGTGCAGCGTCTCAGGCCCGAACTCGACGACGCCCAGCGAGTCACCCCAGGCGAAGTCCGCACCGGCCGCGTAGTACTCCAGCAGGGTTTGGCCGCCGCGAACCGCCACGACGGCGTGCAGACCGCCGCCCTGGCCAGCTCGGAGAACGTCGTTGAGACGGTCACGCAACTGCGTCGTCATGAACACTCCGAGGGGATGTCGGCGGCGGGACACTGCCCCTTATACCGGAATTCGGCTTCGGGGGCGGCCCGGGTGGGAGGGCCCAACCCGACGCGGGAGGACCGAACGCGAGCCGGCGCCCGCGCAGAAGCATCGGCCACTAGCTATCGGTCACGCCCGCAGACGTTAATCCTCGAAGTCGAACTCGAAGGTGCCCGCCTCGATGCAGTCGATGAGCTGGCTGACATCGTCGGCCTGCCGGACCGCGCTGTCCCATCCGTTGCTCGTGATGTCGACCAGCAGCACCGGCGCGGGGTCGCTGCGCAGGTCGAGCACGAGCTGCTCACGGGCGCCGTCGCCGCCGATGATCGCGATGCCGGGGTGTGTTCCGGTGGCTGCGTCCCACGCGTCATGCAGCTCGAGCATCTCGCGCGGCGAAGTGAGCCACACGTAGGCTCCGCTGGCCAGCCAGCCTCGCCGAAACCACGACTCACCCTGCAGGTAGGCGCGCCACTCGATCGGCAGAGGCCGGCCCAACGCCTTTTCGGCGTCGATGAACTCCTGGTCGTCCACCGGGCCGCGGTACTCGGCTTCCTCGACGATCGGGCCGACGAGGTGGGCGTTGAGGTCGGCGAGCTCCTCGGCGGGGATCCAGTACTCCAGCACCTCGCGGCCACCGGCCTGGTGAACCTCGTAGCGGTCCAGGTACGAACGCTGAACGTCGAACCGGGTCACATAGCCGACGCCCTCCGCGGGGACGTTCCACTCGCGGGCGATCTTTGTGGCGTACCAGCGATTGAGGACGGGGTAGAAGATCGGCTGGTCCGGGAGGCGGGGTGGCCAGGCCCGCCACCCCGATCCGGCCACCAGGTCGAGTTCGGCCTGCCCGGTCGGCCGCCACAGCGTGATCGTGTCGGAGTTGTCGATGGCCTGCTCCTCACCGGTAGCGGTTGCCGGTGATCGTAGCGAGGAACACGCCCGGGGACGACGGGCGCGACGTGCCGCCCGCCGCGGACCTGCGGCGGACGGCACGGTTCGCGCGGGAGGTCAGGAGATGACCACGTCGCTGTAGTAGTAGCGCAGGATCGCCTGGTAGCTATTGCCCGAGTTCGCGAGATCACGCGAGCCGTACTGCGACAACCAGTCCCCGGTCACCCAGCCACCGCACGCGGTCGTGGTCGCGCAGTAGTGCGCCTGCAGAATGTTGCCGCTGCGGGTCATCCGGGTGGACCAGGTGCGGTCCACCGCGGCGGACGTCGACGCCTGCGCCGACGACGGCCGGTAGACCTGGTCGCCGGTGTCGTCACGGACGTCGTAGCACTGACCGCCGGGGGTCTTGCGGGTCGAGTGCAGCGCCCAGTACCAGCCGTAGCTCTTGACGGCTACGGCACCGGACTCCAGCGAGGCGCTCGGCCAGCTCGGCACCCACTCGTTCGGGAGGACGTTCTTGACGTACGTCTTGAAGTCGACCCGGTCGACCCGCCCGAGACTGACCCGGTAGACCAGGATGGTGCTCGGCAGCTTGCTGTTGGTGCCGTCCGTGCTGCAACCCGTCGGCCCGCTCAGCAGTTCGTGCGAGGCGTTGTTGTTCTTCAGCGTGGCGTTGAGGTTGCCCTTCGCCCCGGCAGCGAAGTCCTGGCTCGCACCGGCGAAGTTGCTGTTGAAGTAGACCCGCACGGTCTTGCCGGTCCGATTCCACACCGACGCGGCGTTGTTCTTGACGCACACGCCCTGGCCGGCGCCCGCGCCCTTGAAGTCGTAGCAGGTCGGCTGGGTCGTGCCGTAGTCGTCCAGGGAGTCGGTGAAGTCGGAGACCGAGCCGGCCTGGTTGCTGTTGTAGTAGTAGCAGAACTCGCCGCTGTCGCAGCCCCCGTCGCGGGCGGCGGCGGACGCCGCGCCCGGCGCCACCGTGACGCCGACGAGTGCCGCCACCAGGACGGCCAGAATGGCCGGGAATCTTCTCAGGATGGTCATCCGCGGTCGCCGATCAGCAGTGGAGGGTGTGCGGGAAGCGGGCTGGGCGCCGCTCAGGTGCACGTGCGAGCGCATGCCGGGTCACCAGCCGCTCGGGACGTAGGCCCAGCCCAGGTAGTCGGACCGGTCCCGGAACGTGTTGGTCTGGTAGACGCTCGGCCCGGTGCTGATGGCGCTGTTGCCACCGATGGAGAGCATGACGTGCCCGGCCGACGTGGTGGACGTGAAGAACACCGCCGTTCCGGCGGGCGGCACCGAGCCGGTGTGGATGCGCCCGTTGTCCTTCTGCCACTGGTAGTGAGTGCGGGCCGTGGCGAACCGGCCGCTGGTGCCGAACGCCCGCTCGACGAACAGCTCGCACTGGTTGTTCCAGTCGGTGTGCCCGAGGCGTGCCTTCGCGAACGCGACGGCCTCGGCCGCGCGCGGGTCGGCCGGGTAGGTGCCGCTGGTGCCGCCGATGTTGTGCGAGGCGTTGTTGTTCTTCAACGTCGCGTTGAGGTTGGCCTTCGCCCCGGCTGCGAACGACTGGCTCGCACCGGCGAAGTTGCTGTTGAAGTAGACCACCGCGGTCTTGCTGGTGCGGTTCCACACCGACGCGGCGTTGTTCTTCACGCACAGGTCCTGGCCTGCGCCCGCGCCCTTGAACTCGTAGCAGGACGGCTGAGTCGTGCCGTAGTCCTCGATCGACCCGGTGAAGTCCGAGATGGAGCCGGCGTAGTTGCTGTTGTAGAAGTAGCAGAACTCGCCGCTGTCGCAGACTCCGTCCCGGGACGCCGCCTGCGCCGGCGAGGCGACGGTCAGGATGGAGGTGGTCATGGCGAGCGCTGCGCCGACGACGGCGAGGTTCTTGCGGATGTTCATGGTGTCCTCTCGTGGACAGTGAGCGATGGTGGTGGATGGGGTCGGGTACGGGTCACTGCCCGCGCTGGTACTGCTCCCAGGTCATGATCGGAACCTGGGGACCGTCGTCCGGGCCACGGTTGGCCAGGCCGTTCATGCCGAGGTAGTAGTCGCCGACCTGGTGCTGCGCCTGGCTGGACAGGTCCGTGTCGTTGATAGCCGTGGCGTGGATGTGCCACGGCCAGTCACCCTGACTGGGGTCACGGACCCAGGCGGTGAAGCCGACCCGGCGCAGAGCGCGGGCGACGGTGGTGCGCTTGGCCGCGGTCATGCCGGTGACCGCGATGTCCACCACACCCCCGCCATCGTGCGTACCGGCCGAGGTCGGGTCGCCCCCGGGGTTGTACGAGCCCTGCTCGAGCACCAGCGTGTAGCCGAGCAGACGCTGGGCCTCGGCCAGCATCGCCTGGGTGCGGGCGTCGACGACGTACCCGTCACGCTGGACCTTCGCGCCCGGGCCGATCGTCTTGCTGACGGTGTACCGGTTGAGCCCGAGCTTCGTCAGCGACGTCGTGCCGGGCAGCCCGTTCGCGGCCAGGCCGGTGTAGCCGAGCGAGCGCTGGTAGGCCGCGTACGCCGAGACGGTCTGGGTGCCGAAGTAGCCGTCGACCCACTGCGCGTTCAGCAGGTTCTGCGCCTGGAGCGCCTGCTCCACGGCGAGCACCGAACTCTTCGCGCCCGGGGTCAGTGTGTTGTCGGCACGGCGGGGGTCGATCTGGGCGGCCAGGACGGTGGCCTCCATGTCCACGACAGGCCGCGCGGCCGTGGTGACGGTCCGCTGCGCTGTGGCGCCGGACGTCGCGGCCCACGCATGGGCCGGGACGCCGACGGCCACGCAGAGCGCGGCGAGCCCGACGGATAACCAGGGACGGCGCAAGTTCGGTCCTCCTCGTAGCTGGTGAGTCTCGTTCGGAACGGACCTCACCCTGCGAGAAGAGACGTGCTGTTCGGTACCCCCGCTGCCCTGTCAGATCCGTCAGGCCGTCACCGACCTCGATGGATGCGGTGTTGTCAGGTTGGGCGGCACCCGCGGCTGACATCGAGCGGTCGCACGCTGACACCGGTCGGGGCGAGCCAGGACCCGGGAGATCGACCCGGGCGGCGGCTCGGCGGACCTGACCGCGGCTGCCGCCAGGCGCGCTCAGGCGATGACGGTGACCATGAAGTACACCGGCCGGCGGCTGGGAAAGTACTCCTGCCCGTGCTCGTCGACCATCTTCCAGCTGACCCAGCACTTCCCGGGGCGAATCGGCGCGGTGACCAGAACGCTGATCATCACCTGCTCGCCAGGCGGCGTGTCGCCGATCGCCACCCGATCCGGTGTCTGGCAGTCGTCATCGTCAGCGGTGGGGTTCGTCCGCGCGAGGAAGCGGTTGTGCCAGTCGACCGATCCCACGTTCTTGAGCGCCCACACCTTCTCGAATCGGGCGTTCACCTTTACCCGCGTACCGTCGGGGATGGTGACGTCGGCGACGAACTTGCTCGAATCCCCGGGGATCAACGCGTCCGAGAACGCTGACGGCGACGGCGACGACGCCGCCGCGGCGCCCGAGCCGTCCGGGGACGACCGGCCGCGGACGGCGAAACCCAGGGCGGCGACCAACGCCACCACCACCACAGTCGCCGCGGCGGCGAGCCACGGCAAGGGGTGCCGTCGCGCGCCCGTGACCTCGTCCTGCACCGCCTGCAGGTGCTCCGCGGACCACAGCGCGCGTTGGCCCGCCGGCACGAGGTCCGAGGACGTGGCGACGCCGGACACGACGGGCCCACTGGCCGCCGACGTGTCGGCGCGGGACGTCTCGGCGGCCACGACGCGAGTCGTCACAGTCTCCGAAATGCCGGCACTGGTCGGGGAATCGGTGTTGACCGGCGCCAGGGGCCCGTCCGGACCGGCGTGGACCATCGCCGAACGCTGAGCATCCTCCCAGCGGCACCGCCACTGGGCCTCGTCGGCCTCGCAGGCCCGGACGAACTCGCGCGTGGTCTCCCACGAGGGAAACCTGGTCCCAGCGGCAGCCTCGTGCAGCGTCGTGTGCGAGATCCGGCCCGACCGCCCGGCCATCTTCCGGAACGACGGGTTGCCCACACCGGCGCGCAGCGTCCGCAACTGTTCGGCGAACCTTTCGGCAGCCATGCGGTCCGGACTTAACTCACCCGCAGCACGCTGGTTCTCCATCTATCCCCCATGTCAGACGCCGGTGCCAGGCGTTGTCAGAGCGGGTAAGAGGCTACCGAACGACGTCGTCGGTCATCAATGTCCTGGCCGACGACACCGGGGCGCGAAGGTCCCGCTGCTGAACGGTGAGCTCGACCTCACGCCACGCAGAACTCGTTGCCCTCGGGATCCTGCATGACGACGTGTCCCAAGGTGTCGCCGTACCACTCCTCGCGCAGCACCGTCGCACCGGCGGCTACCAGTTCCGGCACCTTGTGCTGGATCAGTCGTGCACGCTCGACCATGTCCCAGGGGCCCGGCCCGGCCACCCGGACGTCGATATGCATCCGGTTCTTGGCGGACTTGCCCTCGGGTACCTTCAGGAAACCAATCGCGGGTCCCCTGCCGTGCGGATCCACGATGGACGCGTTGTCAGGCTCGTCGAAACCGGGCTCCTTGACATACCCGAGGGCGAGCGCCCAGAAGGCAGCGATCCGTTGGGGATCGCCGGCGTCGCACCCCAGAGTCCAGTAGGTCGCCATTGCGCCAAGGTACGCGGGGCCAGGACCGGCTGTCATCGGTATGTCCGGCGTCGGCGACCGGCGTGGGCGCCTTCGGTACGGAACGCTTCGTGGCCGATGAACTGCCAGTCATGACGTTGCTCGATCACGGAGAGTTCCGAGGCTTGGCCTTCTGCGGGTAGATCGTCTCGTGACGGGCCAGCATGGCGACGAACTCGCCGATCTTCCGCTCGCGGGTCTGCGCCCGTTTGACGGCATTGACGCGGTAAATGAGAGCGAAGCGGTTGGTTTTGGTGAGCACGTCGAACATTGCCTGGGCGGCGGGGTCGGCGGCGATGGCGGCGAGCAGGTCGGCCGGCACCTCGGCTTCCGACGGCGGGGCGTAGGCGGCCGCCCAGCGCCCGTCCACCTTCGCGGCCTCTACCGCGGCGCGACCTGGGGACAGCATTCGCCCCTGCGCCTCCAGCCGGGCCACGTGCGCGACATTGCGCTGGGACCAGGAGCTGCGGGGCCTGCGCGGGGTGAACCGGATCCAGGAGGTTTCCTCATCCCGTTTACGGGCCTGCCCGTCGATCCAGCCGAAACACAGGGCCTCGTCGACGGCCTGCTGCCAGGTCAGCGTCGTGGCTGTGCCGCCCTTCCTGGTCAGAGCGAGCCAGACACCGGGCGACGTGGCGTGGTTGGCCGACAACCACACCCGCAGCGCGTCGGCGTCCGCGACGATCAACTCGTCCAGTTCGGCGCTCCCCATGACGGCAGGCTATCGCTGTGCCCTTGCCGCAGCCTCCCCCGGTAAGCCATGCGAGTGGGGCCGTGATCAGCTGGAGGCATGGCGGGAAATATGATCAGGTCATGCCTCTGACGGTGGATGACGTCGACCGATTCGAGCTGTCGAGGCCCCGCCTGGAGGCCATCGCCTACCGTCTCCTCGGCTCCGCGGACGAGGCAGAGGACCTCGTGCAGGAGACATTCCTGCGCTGGCAGGCCGCCGACGTCGACCGCGTCGAGGTCCCCGAGGCCTGGCTGACGAAGGTACTCACCAACCTGTGCCTGAATCAGCTCACGTCCGCCCGGGCACGCCGCGAGACCTACGTGGGTCGATGGCTCCCCGAGCCGCTGCTGGCGGGGGACCCGATGCTCGGCCCGGCCGACACCGCTGAGCAGCGCGAATCGGTCTCGTACGCGGTCCTCACCCTCATGGAGCGCCTGTCCCCCAACGAGCGGGCCGTGTACGTGCTGCGAGAGGCCTTCGACTACCCGCACCGGGAGATCGCCGAGATCCTGGACATCACCGAGGCCGCCAGCCAGCAGATCTTTCACCGTGCCAAGAAGCATGTCGCGTACGGCAAAGCCCGCGCCGAGATCGACCAGGCCGCCGCCCAGCGGATCGCCGCGGAGTTTCTCGCGGCCGCCACCAGTGGCCGGACCGATGAGCTCGTACGCCTGCTCACCAAGGACGCCATCTCCATCGGCGACGGCGGAGGGAAGGTTCCGGCCCGCACCAAGGCGTTCGAGGGAGCCGTCGCGGTCGCGAGGTTCCTGTGGGGCCTGTTCAAGCCCGCCGAGGCCAAGCGCGCCGTCGTCGGCGGCTCGCCCGAGATCTACCCCTGGACCGCCAATGGCGAACCCGCCGTTGTGGCGGTCGTGGAAGGCCGGGTCGTCGCCATCATGTGCCTGGAGGTCACCGCCGAGGGCATCACTGCCTGCCGTACCCAGGCAAACCCCGACAAGCTCGAACGCGCGACCCAGCAATGGGCGGCGGCCAGCCATGGGGAGCCCCTGCTCATGATGTGACCCGCATCACCCCTGGCCCTGTCAGGAATCGGCGGGCCATCCGGTTCAAGTGACAAATCCGAACCGGAGAGCAAGGGAGCCGACGATGAGGGTGCTGGTGGCAGGAGCGACCGGAGCGATGGGCAAGGAACTCGTGCCGCGCCTGGTCGATTCCGGACACGAGGTGTTCGCCATGATTCGCAGCGAATCCAACAGGGCCAGGGCAGCACAGCTGGGCGCGGTACCGGTCATCGCCGATGCGCTGGATCGCGCCCAGGTCGAGGCGGCCGTACGCCAGGCGGCCCCGGAGGTGATCGTCAACCAGCTGACGGCCATCGGGCACGTCGACACCCGCCACTTCGACCGCAGCTTCGCCGCCACCAACCGGCTGCGGATCGAGGGGACCGACAACCTCCTCGCGGCCGCACGCGCCGCCGGAGCACGACGGTTCGTCGCCCAGAGCAACGGCGCGTTCACCTACACGCGGACCGGCGGGCCGGTCAAGAACGAACAAGACCCCCTGGATCGTGCACCGGTCAGCCAGATGGCCCCGATGATCGCCGCGATCGAACACTTGGAGAAGGCCGTGCTGAGCGCCGCCTGGACCGAAGGGATCGTGCTGCGCTACGGCGCGTTCTACGGACCCGGCACCTCCATGGCGCCAGGCTCCGAGCAGCTCGAGATGATCCGCAAACGCAAGTTCCCGGTCGTCGGCGACGGCGGCGGCATGTGGTCGTTCGTCCACATCGCCGACGCCGCCGAGGCGACGGTCGCAGCGGTGGAGAACGGCGGCCGCGGTGTCTACAACATCGTCGATGACGACCCCGCCCCGGTCGCCGAATGGCTACCGGAACTGGCAGCGATGCTGGGCGCCAAGAAACCGATGCGCGTACCACGGTTCATCGGACGGCTGGCCGCCGGACCGGCCGGCGTCGTGCTCATGACCGAACTGCGCGGCGCATCCAACGCCAAGGCCAAGCGCGAACTGGGCTGGCACCCGACGCACCCCACCTGGCGACAGGGCTTCCAGGTTGTGCCGTGACGTGCTGAGCGTCGTCCTTCCCGCCCCGGTTGGGAGCACTTGCTGCTGTTTAACACGTAGATGGCGTCCTGGGTGACCGCCAAGCACCGGTACTTGTTCCATCGCCAACGCCTTGACCGACGGTGGCTTGGAGCGCCCGCGGTTCCTGGCCAACCGCAGCCTCAGCAGCAGTGCGGCCCGCGCGGGATGATGCACGACCGAACCCGGGGATATTGGGTGGGTACGTCACCAGCCCGCTCGGTAGTTTTGGCGGGTGCCCCCACAGATTCCGCATCCTGAGCCCGGTGTGCCGGACACGAGGGGGCCGATGCGGTACGTCTGGTGGCTGGTTCGCTGCCAACCCTGGCGGGTGCTGCGTGGCACCGTGGTCGGCACGGCGTGGATGATCGGGCTGTCGGTCCGGCCGTACCTCGTCTCCCGCGCCGTCGACGACGGCTTGCGCGCGCACGACACCCGAGCCCTGCTGCTGTGGGTCGCGGCTATCGTCGTCGCCGGGGCGGGGCTGTCGTACCTGGGCATCATGCGGCACCGCACGATGACCTTCGTCCGGGAGGACGCTTCAGCCCGCTCCGCGGCGGCCCTGCTGCGCCAGTTGTCTCGGATCGGCGCGGTGCTGCCGCGCCGGCTCGCCGCGGGGGAGGTCGCCACGGTCGGCGGCTCCGACATCGGCTACACGTCGCAGGTGCTGACCATGACCGGTCCGGGCGTTGGCGCCGTCATCGCGTACGCGGTCATCGCCGTCGTGCTGTGGTCGGTCTCTCCGTTGCTGGCGCTGTGTGTGCTGCTGGGCGTGCCGGCGATCGCGCTGATCATCGGACCGATGCTGCGCCGCCTCGAACGGGCGGAGTCCGTCTACCGACAGCAGCAGGGCGTCCTCACCACCCGGGCCGGCGACATCGTGGCCGGGCTGCGGGTGCTGGCCGGGGTCGGCGGCCGCGGCCTGTTCGCCCGCCGGTACGCTGCCCGCTCCCAGGACCTGCTCGCCGAGGGTTATCGGGTCGGTGCCGTCTACAGCTGGATCGACGCGTTGACGGTCGCCATACCGGGGCTGTTCCTCGCGGCCGTGGTGTGGCTCGCGGCCCGCATGGCGGTCGCTGGCGACATCACGGTCGGGCAAATGGTCGCCGTCTACGGGTACGTGGCGACGCTCATCGTGCCGGTCTGGTTCCTGCTTGAGGGAAGCTACGGGGTGATCCGGGGCCGCGTCGCCGCCCGCCGCATCATCGCCCTGCTCAACCTGACCCCGGACCACGTCGGCGGCCCGACCCGGCAGGACGTGGGCGGGCCGGGAAACGTACCCGGTGCCCGCCGGCCGCTAGCCGGGTCCGCGCCGCTACGGCCCGCAGACCTGTACGACCCCGCTTGCGGACTGACCGTGCGCGACGGTCAGTTGGTCGGCGTCGCCGCCGACGACCCGGCGGAGGCCATCGCCCTGGCCGACCGGCTCGGACGCTACGTCGTCAGCGACGTGACCTGGGGCGGCGTGCCGCTGACCGGGATCGCACTCGACGAGGTACGCGCCCGGATCCTGGTCGCCGACCACGACTCCTATCTCTTCGCCGGGACCCTACGGGACATCCTGCGTGGCCGGGAGCCGAGCGCCGACGGCCGGGCAGGGAACGGCGACGGCCGCACCCGAGCAGGGAACGGCGACACCCTCGCCCAGAAGGGAGGCGCTGACCACCGGATCACGGCGGCCCTGCGTATCGCGTCGGCAGAGGACATCGCCGACGCGTTGCCGGACGGGCTCGGCACCCCGATCGACACCCGGGCCCGCACACTCTCCGGCGGCCAGCGCCAACGGGTGCGGCTGGCCCGGGCGCTGCTCGCCGAACCTGAGGTGCTGATCCTCATCGACCCGACGTCGGCGGTGGACGCGCACACGGAGGCGCGGATCGCCGAGCGGCTGCGCGTCGCGCGGGCCGGGCGGACCACCATCGTGCTCGCTACGTCACCGTTGCTGCTCGGGCACGCCGACACGGTCGCGCATTTGAGCGGAGGGCGGATCGTCGCCACCGGCACCCACGCCGAACTGCTCGATCAGGACCGGGGCTACCGGCAATTGGTGGCCCGGGGCAGCGACGCCCTCGACTTCGAAGACTTCACCGGGCCCGAGGGCGCGTTGCGGTGAGCCGGCTGCCAGTAGCGGACCGTGCCGCCGTCCGACGGGAGATGCTGGACCTCGTCGGCCGGGACCGGCGCGCGGTCTTGGTCGTGCTGGTGTTGCACGGTGCCGCCGCGATCGCCGGACTCGCGGCGCCGTGGCTGCTCGGCACAATCGTCGACCAGGTTGCCGCCGGCGCGCGCGTCGCCACTGTGGACCGCGTGGCGATGGCGATCAGCGGATGCGTTCTGGTGCAGGCGCTGCTCTCCCGGTACGCCCAGTACGCCGGTCACCGGTTCGGGGAGCGGGCGGTTGCCCGGCTGCGCGAGGAGTTCATCCGCAAGACGCTCGGCCTGCCCGTCTCCGTCGTGGAGCGGGCCGGCTCCGGGGAGCTCGCCACCCGCAGCTCCGTCGACGTGTCAACCGTCGGGACGACCGTCCGCGACGTCGTGCCCACCATCGTCATCGCATCGGCGCAGCTGACGCTGCTGTTCGGGGCGATCTTCCTGCTGCACCCGATGCTCGGCCTGGTGGCGCTCGCCGGGCTGCCGCCGATCTGGGCGGCGAGCCGCTGGTACCTGCGGCGGGCCAGCTCCGCCTACCTCGCCGAGGGCGCCGCCACGGCGGAGCTGACCGAGACGCTGACCACCACCGCCGAGGGCGCGCGCACCGTGGAGGCGCTGCGCCTCACCGACGACCGGATCGTCCATGGCACCGAGCGCATCGCCCGGGTGTGGGCTACCCGACGGGCGACGCTCGCGCTGCGGACCGTGTTCTACACGGTGGTGGAGGCCAGCTATCCGTTGCCGATCGCCGCAGTGCTGCTGGTCGGCGGATTCTTCCTGTCCAGGGGGATGGTCTCGCTCGGTGAAGTGGTCGCCGCCGCGCTCTATCTCCAGCAGGCGATCGAGCCGTTGGACCGAATCCTGCAGTGGACCGAACAGGCGCAGCGCGGCTTCGCGTCATTCGCCCGCGTGCTCGGCGTCGGCCAGGTGCCACCGGAGCCGCCCGGCAAGGCCTCCCCGCCACCAGGGGAACGGCTCGTCGTGCGCGGCGCCCGATTCTCGTACACCGACGGCCACGACGTCCTGCACGGCATCGACCTGGAGGTACGGCCCGGCGAGCGGCTGGCCGTCGTCGGCCCGTCGGGCGCCGGGAAGTCCACCCTGGCCCGGCTGCTGGCCGGGATCGACGCCCCGCGACACGGCGTGGTCAGCATCGGCGGCTGCCCGGTCACCGACCTGGATCCCGCCGAGCGCCGGCGCCGGATCGCCCTGGTCACCCAGGAACACCACGTCTTCATCGGCTCTGTGCGCGACAACCTCGCCTTCGCCGCGCCGGACGCGTCCGACGAACAGATGCGAGCCGCGCTGGCCGCCGTCGGCGCCGACTGGTACGCCGAGCTGCCCGACGGCCTCGACACGGAACTCGGCGACGGGGCCAGGCAACTCGGGGCGGCCGATGCGCAGCAGCTCGCGCTGGCCCGGCTGGTGCTCGCCGACCCGCACACGCTGATCCTCGACGAGGCGACAGCCGCGCTCGATCCGACCACCGCCCGGCGTACCGAGCGCGCGCTGGCGGCCGTGCTCACCGGCCGGACCGTCATCGCGATCGCGCACCGGCTCAACACCGCGCACGACGCCGACCGGGTCGCCGTGATGGAAGACGGCCGGATCACCGAGCTCGGCAGCCACGACGAGCTCGTCCGCGCCGACGGGGCCTACGCCTCCCTCTGGCGCTCCTGGCACAGCTGAGAGGTCCGTGCAGCTGACCTACCGAAGGGCGCCGCCGCGAGGTGACGCTTGGACCATCGTCAATGCGCTGGTCAGGCTCGCGCTGCCCCAGTCAGTCCGTGACATGATTGCGCCCATGGGGAAGCAGCAGGACGTCGGCGGGCCTGATCGTCACAGCGG
>NZ_JBEXGL010000032.1:0-54713 GCF_040607315.1 Micromonospora sp. NPDC005305
CGCCCGCCCGGAACTCCGGATCGAACTGGCGTCTCGTCTCAGCCATGAACCTTTATCCCTCAAGCTCTGGCCTCCACGCTACGAGGGGAATGGCAATGGCAACCTCCGCGCCCAGCTGGCGGGCCAGTGCCAGTTTGACGTCGCTGGACGCGGCCGCCGCCACCCGCGCTCCGGCGTCGACGGCTAGCTGCACCAGCAGTGATCCGGCTCCGCCGGCAGCCGCTGAAACCAGCACCCATTCGCCCTTCTCCGGCATGCCGAGCCGGTCCATGCTGAGCGCGGTCACGCCGTCATGCACCAGCGCCGCGGCCGCCTCGATGGTTAGGCCGTCAGGCACCGGCATGATCTCCTCGACGTTCGCGACGACTCGTTCGGCGTAACCGGTGCTGGTCCGTACGACCACCTGCCGACCGGTCCATGTCGGGTCCACCCTGTCGCCGGTCTCCACCACCGCGCCCGCTCCGCCACCACCCGGCACGTACGGCAACGTCCGCGGGAACAAGTCCTGCCCCCAACCGCCGCGAAGCAGGGTGTCGAGGAGAATGACGTCCGCTGCGGCCATGCCGACGACAACCTGACCGGGTCCGGGCACCGGGTCAGGCAGTTCCACGGGCGACAGCACATCCGGATCGCCGAACGCAGCCACCTGGATTGCGCGCATGTGTAGTACCCCTTACGTGAGACAGCATCCTGACCAGTGTTCAAGCTGCACCTTGGTTGAGGTCAAGATGCGCGCTCAGGCCATGATCAGGTGCACACATTTGCCGCGGACCGCGGGTCACGGAGCGCGGCCGGCTGTCCACGGGTGGCGACGCGCGGACGTGCCGATGACAGCGTGTCGTAGCTCGCGTACGTTGGCGCCGTGGCGACTTTTTGGACCTTGGGATGCGATGCCGACGATCCCCAGCGGGTTGCTGCTTTCTGGGCGCTGGCCCTCGGCTATGTCAAGGAATCCGGTTTCGACGAGCCGGACAACGCGTCCATCGTCGGCCCGGACGGCCGGGGCCCTGCCATTGGTTTCCTCAAGGTGCCCGAGGGCAAGTCCGCCAAGAACCGTGTGCATATCGATATCCGGGTGGCCGGTCCAGGCCCCTGGGACATGGCCGAGCGCGCCCGACTGATCCGGCAGAAAGTGCCGCTGGTTGCCGCCGGCGCGACGGTGGTCTGCGAGGAGTGGTACGGCGACGTCCTTGGGCACGTCGTCATGCATGACCTCGAGGGCAACGAGTTCTGCGTGGCTTGATGCCATGATCAGTGCCGCATCCCGGCATCCGGATCTGCCGCTGATGGGGCGTTGGCGGATCCGAGTGCGGGACACGTCCGACTCTGCCGAGAAGCGGGCGTGCAGTCGACTACGTGGCGTTGGACCAGGCGCGGCTGGACAGGACAAGCCGATACCCGTCGGGGTCCTCCACTGTCACACCCCATCGGTCCCAGTACGCGCCTTGGGCGATCCGCCGGCCGCCGGCCTTCTCAAGCCTGGCGACCAAGGACTCGTCGATCGGCGTGGACAGATACAGCACGAGCAGGTCTTCGGCTGTCGGTGACGGTGAGACCTGCAGGTTGGGTCCTCCGACAAGTTCGAGGTGCCATGATGCCTGTGGCCAGCCGAGCATGACCAAGTCATGCTCGTCGGGAGAGTCGGCGGCCGCACGGTAGAGCACATGCAATCCGAGCCCCTGAACGTAGAACCGTTCAGTGGCTGCTAGGTCACCGCTGGGGCGAGCAAGGCGGATCGCCGCCGTGGGGTCGATCATCCGAGTAACTCCGTTCTCTCGATCGACGAGCACTATTCAAGCTCAACCCGACTTAAGGTCAAGCCAGCGCATGCTTCTAGCCGCTGACAAGGCGCGGCGCCGCTTAGGTGAGCGGCCACGATCTCTGACGAACGACCTGCAGGACGGTTCGTCTTAGCCTGGCCGCAGCAACCCGGGTCACGGCCCGGGATCGGGGGAGCAGGTTGGGAGCAACGGGGTGCACTGAACGGCCCTCAACCGCACCGAACGGCATCCGACTGCAGGCAACTGCACCCGCCCCTGCCTGCGGCTTCTCGTTTCCGCAGGTCAGAGTCGGTGCAGCGTCCTGCTTCACACCGAAGTGGTCAGGGTTGGCTGCTCCCCGCGTGGCTGGTGCCGGCGTTCGTCTTGCGGCCCGTTGACGCCGGTCATGAGTTCCTTGCCGCATCGACGCGCGCCTCTGGGAGCCGTCGTGGTGGCGCCGGTGTGGCTCCCGGAGGTTGAGACTCGAATCCCGCCAGCAACCTTCTGAGCAGGGCTTCCTGCTCGGTGACCTCTTCGGCGGCCCCGAAGTGTTCGCCCTGCTGAGATGGATGCTCCTCAAGCTGTCCCTCGCGCCTCGGCATCCGTAGACGGTGGCACCAGTGATGCCGACAGGAGGAAGCGACAAAACCGGCGAAAGCGACGACATTGCCGAGACGGCGTAGATACAGTCTCTTCTCGTGGCGGGTTTCCGGAGCATCGCGGCGGTCGGCAAGAGCATCGAGTTTGCACTCGCTGCTGGCTTCGCCGCCGAGGAGCCGGTAAGGACCCATGCCACCCAGGTTCGGCTGGTGCGGACCGAGGACTTCGACACCGCTTCGTCGACGTTGGTGCGCCCGGCGTTGTCGGTGCTCCTGTATCGGGTGGATCTCAACAAGACGATGAGGGCTAGTTGGTCGTCCGTAGGTGCGGTGGACGGGCGGGCGCACCTACCGGTCGATCTGCACTTCCTGTTGACGGCGTGGGCCGACAACGCCGAACACGAGCACCAGATCATCGGGCGGGCCATTCAGCTCCTGGAGGAGCTGGGAGCGCTGAGTGGCCCCTTGCTGCACCCGGACGGTGACTGGACTGCGAACGAGGCGGTACAGCTCTATCTCGAGGACATCTCGACCGATGACCTCATGCGCACGTTCGATAGCCTGACCTGCGACTTCCGGCTCAGTATCCCGTATGTCGCCAGGGTCGTGGTGGTATCTACCCGCGATGGGGTGCCTCTGTCTGACGTCCTGACCCACGTTCAGGGCCTGCGCCCCGACCTGGCCGATGCCGGGGCCCGCACGGTCGGGGCGACGCGGTGAACGAGATCCTTTCACCGGTGTGGGACGAGCATGTCAGGCGGCTTCGGCTCGGCATCGCACCGCGCGACGCGTTGAGCGGGCGAGACGTCTTTGACGGGCTCGACCTGCACCTGGAAGATGTGCCGCGGCCGCATCCCGTTCGGTTGTCGGCGATCGCGGCAGCCGACGACGCAATCGGGCTACCGAGGATCCGGCCCAACCCGTCCGGTCGATTCGCCATCGCCTTCGGGGGCCCTTCCACCCATCGGCCGCGCCTCGTGCTGCGCATCGTTGACCCACGCCGGCGATACGTGCCCCGGCGCCTGTCGGTGCCGGTACCACACCTCGCTACAGTGCGGGCTTTTGAGCGAGGCCACGACATCGACCCGACGCGGCCGTTGGCGGGGCGGGCCTGCCGTCCGGTGCTATTTCCCGGAGCGGACCACGGTGCCCTGCCCAGCGCTACAGTGCTGCGCGGCCGGGTCACCTGGGGAGCCGGCGGCCCACCGGCGCCGTGGGTGAGGGTGGAGGCACGGCCGACCGCTGGCCACGGGCCGGTGCGGTGGCGCGGACATGGCGACGACCGCGGTGAGTTCGTGCTCGTCATCGGCGCCCTGCCGTTGCAACTGGCCAAGCGGCCAGCCCGGACGGTCGATGTCGAGGTCGTGGTGCGCGCACGGCCCTTGCCGCCGTCGGGCACGCCCGTCGACTCGCCGGCCGACAGCCGGGAGGACCCGCTGTGGCACCTGCCGATTGAACCGGTGGGAAACCTGGACCCGGCCGACGGGGTGAGCACCGGCGCCGCCGTCCCCGCCGGTTACACAAAGATCGCCGTGCAGACGGTGCGGTGCTGGCGCGGCGGTGTTACTCGGCCACCGCCGTTCGTCCTTACCTGAGAGGAAGACCATGCCTGAGTACCTTGCTCCGGGCGTGTTCGTCGAAGAGACTAGCTTCCGGTCGAAGTCGATCGAGGGCGTGCCCACCTCGACGACAGGCTTCGCCGGGGTCACCCGGTACGGACCGGTCCAGTACACCGGCGGTCCGCGCGCGACCGAACCCAGGCTCGTCACCAGCTACGTCGAGTTCGAGCGGATCTACGGCAAGCTGCAGCCGCTCGATACCAGCCGGCTGCCGTACGTCGCCCACGCGGCCCGCGCGTTCTTCCTCAACGGCGGACGGCGCCTGTACATCTCCCGCGTCTACAGGCCCGTCTCAGGAGACGCCGGTCTGGCGTCCATCGACGTGTCGGTGCCGTCGCCGACACCGTCGGTCGCGCGGCTACGGGCCCGCTGGCCGGGCTACGCGGGCAACGTCGCGGTTACCGTGCAGGCGGTACGCAGCGGCGACGTAGGCCTCCACACGGGCAGTGCCGCGTGCGCCAACCTTGTCGGTGACGGATCTGTGCTCGAGGTCGTGCCACAGTCTGACCAGCTGCCCGGGCCGCTCACCCCAATCGATTTCACCCGGCTGCGTATCGTTCGGAAGAACCCGGACAAGACACAGACATTCCTCGACGCCCAGGGCAACCCGGCGCCGCCGGCGGTCTCCGCGTGGCTGCTTCCGGTGCAAGTGTCGGTGACGGTGGCGGTCGACGACGACCGGCAGGACCACTACCCCCGGCTTGACCTCGACCCGTCGGGACCCCGCGCCATCGGAAAGATCCTCGCGCTGGACGACCCGGAGGACGAGGACTGCGTCGTCTGGTTCGACTACGACTTCACCTCGACCAGCACGAACCCGATCTGGCTGCTCAAGGGGCTGGTGGGCGACGGCAAGCCGTGCAGGACGTTCCGGCTCGAGGGTGGAAAGGACGGGGTGCCGCCGGGGCCGGACGACCTTCAGGGCAAGCCGGCCGACCCTGATGTGGCCGAGCGTAAGGCCACTGGCCTGGAAGCGTTGGCGGAGGTGGACGACATCGCCATTGTCGCGCTGCCCGATGCCGGTGCGTTGGACACGCCGGAGCAGCGGCAGGTTGCCACTCAATATCTGATAGACCACGCAGAGGCCTGCAAGTACCGCATCGCGGTGGTGGACGGGCCGTGTGGCGCGTCGATGAACGAGATCCGCGCGTTCCGCGGCAACTTCGACTCCAAGTACGCCGCGCTCTACCACCCCTGGGTGGAGGTGCTTGACCCGAACAGCCCGACCGTGCCCGGGGTGCCGGTGCAGAAGCTGTGCCTGCCGCCGTCAGGCTTCGTCACCGGGATCTACGCGCGCACCGACGTCGCGCGTGGCGTGTTTAAGGCACCGGCGAACGAGGTTGTATTCGGGTTGACGCGGTTCGAGATGAACATCAACCAGGGCCGCAACGAGGTCCTGAACCCTGAGCACATCAATGCGCTGCGCCTCTTTCCCGGTCGTGGTCACCGCGTGTGGGGCGCTCGCACGCTCAGTTCGGACCCTGAGTGGCTGTACGTCAACGTGCGGCGGCTGTTCATCTACCTGGAGCACTCCATCGACAAGGCGACCCAGTGGGCGGTGTTCGAACCGAACGGGGAGCCGCTGTGGCGCAACATCGCCCGCACCGTCAAGGACTTCCTCGAGGTCCAGTGGCGAAACGGAGCGCTGCTTGGCACAACTCCCGACCAGGCGTACTTCGTACGTTGCGACCGCACCACCATGACGCAGAACGATCTCGACAATGGCCGGCTCATCTGTCTGATCGGGGTGGCGCCGGTGAAGCCGGCGGAGTTCGTGGTCTTCCGGATCGGACAGTTCACCGCGGACGCCCGCGGCTGACAAGAGGAGACGGACCGTGGCAGCCAAGCGTGACAACCCGTACGGGGCATTCAACTTTCGGGTGGAGTTCGGCGACGTGGACGGCGGCGGCCCCATCGAGGCCGGGTTCTCCGACGTGTCCGGCCTGGGCAACGAGATCAACTTCTCCGAATACCGCACCGGCGTCGACAAGTTCAACACGATGCGTAAGGTTGCGAACACCTTCAAGCTCGACGAGGTCACGCTGAAGCGGGGCCTGGTCGGCTCCACCGACATCTTCGAGTGGATCAAGGCGGTGCGCGACGGCCGGTACCAGCCACGCACCGTCACCATCGTGATGCTCGACGAGTCCCGCAACGAGGTGCTCAACATCGTCCTGCGCAACGCCCAGCCGAAGAAGTGGGTCGGCCCGACGCTCGCCGCCAAGGGCGGCGGCGAGGTAGCGCTGGAGGAACTGCACCTGGTGCACGAGGGCATCGAGTACGAGTGACGGGGGCGGACCGGTGACGGTGGACATCGCGGGCGTGGCGGGAGGCGCGCCGCCGTTCGCGCTGGGCGCGCCAGGCGTGTACTTCGCGTCGGCCGCGCGGGCGCCGCGGCTGGTCGTCGAGCCGATGGACGAGGTCGCATTCGTCGGTGTCGCCCCGCGCGGCCCTGCCTGGGAGCCGGTCGACGATCCGACCCTGGTCGAGGCCGGCGTCGCGTACGCACGGTCCGTGGCAGTCGCCGTCGACAGCTGGGACGGATACTTGGAGCGCTTCGGTGGCTTCGAGGGCGAGGGCCTGCTCCCGCACGCCGTTGCCACCTTTTTCGCCCAGGGCGGCCGGCGCGCCCACATCGTACGGATCGTCCATCGGGGACCAGATCGGCCGAACGTCGGCCGACCACCCCCTGGATGCGCGCGTCTGCAGCTCTCCTCACCGGTGTGCGTCACCGGCGGCGCTCCGCTGGCCCTCCGGGCCCGCAACGAGGGCTCCTGGGGCAACCGGCTGGTCGTCCGGTTGACATTCCCGTCCCGGCCGGTGCACGCCCAGCCGCTGACCGAGTCGACGCTGCGCCTGGACCCCGGCGGGTCGCTGCCGGCCGGCGCGCTGCTGCGGATTCGCTCGGCTGGGCGCGTCGCCGTCGCGTTCGTCTCCGCCCTGCGCCGGGTCGGCCGACGTGGTGATCCGCGCCACGATCTCGTTGCCGTGCTCGACCGGCCGGTTGTGATGGCCGGACCGGCCGTGGTCGAACTGGTCACCGCCCAACTCCTGGTGACTGACGAGGACCCGGCACGGCTGCGCCAGGAGCACTTCCCCGGGCTGGGTCTGCACCCCGCACATCCGCGGTTCCTGCCCGATGTAGTGCGGCGGGAGTCTCGCCTGGTCGACGTGCTTGGCGACGACGGCGGGCAGGTGGAACTGGTCGACCCGGCGGCCACCGAGGTGGTCGCTCGGGGCTACTGCGGAGCCGACCGGTGGCACCTGATCACGCCCGAGGACTTCTTCGGTCGTCTGACCGATGGCGATGACACCGGCGTGGAGGGACTGGACTGCCTGCTCGGCGCGCCCGGGGCCGCGACCGTGGTGGTCCCTGACCTTTACCGCGCCGAGCGGCTGCCGCCCGCCCCGCCGGCCCCGGCGACTGCGCCTGACCCGCAGTTCCGCCCGTGCCGCCCGGCGACCCCTTCACGCGCGACCGGCAGTGCACCCGGGCCCGGGCTGGCCAGCCTGCGGCTGGACCCCACCGCGCCCAAGGTGCTCGAGCGTATTGTGGCGCTTCAGCAGCGGCTGGTCGCCGTCGCCGAGCGGCTGAACCTGGTCGCCCTGCTCGACGTGCCGCCGGGACTGCTTGCACGGCAGGTACTGGCCTGGCGGAGCTCGTTCGACTCCTCCCACGCGGCGGCCTACCACCCGTGGCTACGCGCCCCCGCCGATGAGCCTGCGCCCGCCGGTGCGCAACGCGTTGCCGGACGTCCTGTTCGGCGCGACCCAACCGGTCCATTGCTACTCCTGCCGCCGTCGGCGGTGGCAGCCGGCATCATCGCCCGGTGTGAGCTGCGTCAGGGCGTCAGCCGCGGTCCGGCCAACGAGCCCGCGTTCGGCGTGGTCGACGTGGCCGAACGGGTCGATGGCGAGCGGCACACCGAACTGCATGGTCTCGGCGTCAATGTGTTCTTGCCCGAGCCGGACGGGGTGCGGCTGACCGGATGCCGGACCCTGGCCACAGACCGGGCGTGGCGGCAACTCACCGCCCGGCGACTGCTGCTGCTCATCGAACGGGTGGTGCGACGGCAGCTGCAGTGGACCGTCTTCGAACCCGACGGCACCCAGCTGCGGGCCGGGCTGCAGCGCCAGCTCGACCAGCTTCTCGCGGACCTGTCCGCCGAAGGTGCCTTCGCCGGTGCCACACCGGAGACATCCTGGTTCGTGCACGTCGCTTCCGGTCCCGGTGTGGGCCGGGTGGTGGTCGAGGTGGGAGTCGCGCCGTCCGAACCCGCAGAGTTCATCGTGGTGCGGGTCGCGATCAATGCCGAGGGCGCCACGGAGACCAGCCTGTCAGTCGGGCCGGGGGTGATCCGCCATGGCTGACCTATTCGCCCGCGCGTTCCGGTTCCGCGTGACCCTGTCGCCGTCGCCGAAACCGGGTGCGCCGCCCGGCGGAGGGACCCTGGGGGATGGCGCATTCCAGGAGTGCTCCGGCCTGGACCTGGAGATGGACGTTGCCGAGTACGTCGAAGGTGGCCGGAACAACGGCGTCATCCAGCGAGCCGGGCGCGCCAAGGTGACCCGAATCGTCCTGCGGCGCGGCATGCTCCATCCGGCCGCCGGCCGGGTCGACGGCGACCTGTGGCGGTGGTTCCAGGACGTGGTCGATGGGGTGCGCCCGCTGCGGCGCTACGACGGCACCATCGCCGTACTCGACGAGGACGAACAGCCCGTCGCCGTCTGGACTTTCACCCGCGGACTGCCGGCGAAGGTGGTCGGACCACAGCTCAACGCGCGCACCGGCGAGGTGGCTATCGAAGAGCTGCAGATCGCCCATGAGGGCCTGCGCTTGGAGGCGAGTTGATGGAGTTCAAGAAGGCGTCTCTGCAGGAAGTGTCGCCACAGCCAACCAACCCGCCCAAGAACGTGGGAAACCCCATCGAGGTGCAAATCAACCCGGCGACCCTACGGGTGCAGATGACCAGCACCGCCGACTTCGGCAAGGACGCCGGGCGGCAGAAGACCCAGTACCAGGGGTCGACATCGACGCTGACCTTCGACCTGGTCTACGACACCGCCGACGAGGGCACCACGGAGGCGCCGGTCGACGTGCGCACCCGCACCCGCCAGCTGGAACGGTTCGTGCTGCCGCAGATGGCCCAGGCGAAGTCGGTGCCGCCGCGGCTGCGATTCACCTACGGCACGTTCTCGGTGGTCGGCGTGATGACAGCGCTCAACACCGACTTCGACTTTTTCGCCGCCAGCGGTACGCCGCTGCGGGCCAAGTGCGCGGTCACCATCAAGGTGCAGAACCCTGAGTTCGATGCGAATCTCGCCGGAGCCGGGACGAACACCGGGGCGGGCGCGACGCCGCCGGTGCCACCGGGTGCCGGTGGGGCCGGTGCCCAGGTTCCGCCAACGCCCCCGCCGCCGGACCGCACCGGTACCGCACTAGCGGGGGAGAGCGCACCCGATTTCGCCAACCGGATGGGCCTGGACCCACGCGCCTGGAAAGGGCTGCAGGGCATCACCGACCCGGTACGGCTAGAGGCCGGCCAGCGCATCGACTTCTCCGCGTCTCTGTCGCTGGACGCCGGGCTGGGCGTGGAGATCGCCCTCAGAGGGCGGTCCGAACGGGGCGCGAACGACCGCCCGGGCGACGGCGGGGGCGCGGTGCCCGCCCGCGCCCCGGCGGGGGGTCCCGCGCTGACCGCGGCGGGCGGACTCACCCGCGCCCTCGACCGGGCAGCGGCCCACAATGCTGGGGCGGCGGCCGAGCGCAACCGGAACGCCTTTGCCGCCGACCCCCCCGCAGCCGGCGCCGCCGTGACCGTGCGCGCCGGCGACCGCGCCCCGCAGCCGGCTGGCCTGCCCGTCGCCGACCGCCGGGCCGTTACGTTCGGGTTCGGGGTGCCGCTGCGGCCGCGGCTGGCCGCCGCCGGCCCCGCCTCGACGGGGCTGGTGCACGTGCGCGGACGCACGGTCGCCTCGGGCGGCACGCTACCTCCGCAGACCGACGACCCGACGGTGCCGGGCTGGCGTGCACTGGCAGCCGTCCCGGCGGCGGCTGCGGCCGCGCCAATGTGCGGATGCAGGCGCGCATGCGGGCGCAGCTGTGGAGGTGGGTGATGGCTGTCCACGTCGGCGAGATCACCTCGCAGGTGGAGGTCCAGCGAATGGCCGAAGAGCCGCCGGCAGGCGGCGACCAGCCGTCGGTGTGGGAGCGGCACGAACAGTACCGCCGCCAGGCGGAGGAGGAGGAGCGCCGCCGGGCGCGGGTCGCGGGGGAGGGCTTCGATGGTTGAGGCACCCGCGTACGCGGCGACAGCTCCCGTGTTCACCGTCAACGGCGCCCGCGAACCAGACCTCGGCCGCGACCTGGTCCGCCTCGATGTCGAGGAGGACGTCGAGGGCCTGCGCACGCTGCGCGCCCACGTCCTCGCCAGCGCGCCACGCGAGCGGCCAACCACCGACGTTGTGGAATACCTCGACGGCCAGCCACTCGACTTCGGCAAGCGGCTGTCCGTGTCGCTCGGCCCCCCCGGCAACGAGAAGGTGGTGTTCACCGGCACCGTGTCGGCGCTGGAGGTCCACTTCGCCGAGGGTGACGTGCCGCACGTCAGCATGCTGGCCGAGGACGAGTTGATGCGGCTGCGGATGACCCAGCGTTCGGCAACCTACGTGAGGGTCTCGGATGCTGACGTGGCCCGTACCATCGCCGCCCGGCACGGGCTCACGCCCCGCGTGGCCGCGGACGGACCCACATACGACGTGGTGCAGCAGGTCAACCAGAGCGACCTGGCGTTCCTGAGGGAACGGGCCCGACGTATCCAGGCCGAAGTATGGGCCATGGACGGCGCGTTACACCTGGCCACCCGCGACCGGCGGCCCGGCACTGTAGTGACTCTGGTGCGGGGCAGCGACCTGATCAGCGTGACCGTCCGGGCGGACCTGGCCGAACAGTGCAGCGCTGTGCACGTGTCCGGCTACAACGCCGCGACGCGGGCTCCCATCGAGACCCAGGCCCCGGCAACCACCGTCGACGCCGAGGTGTCAGGTGGTCGCACCGGCCCGCAGACCCTGCAGCGGGCGTTCGGAGTGCTGCCGGGGCGCAGCGTCCGCGACGTCCCGCTCGTCGAGTCCGAGGCGCGAGCGTTGGCTCGGGCGGAGATGCTGCGCCGGTCCCGCCGGTTCGTGCGGGTGCACGGGGTAACCACCGGCACACCGCAACTCGTCGTCGGCAGCAAGCTCACCCTCACCCGGTGCGGCCGCCCCTTCGACGGTCCGGGCTACTACGTGACGCGCGTACACCACAGCTACGACCTGGCCAAAGGGCTGCGGACCAGGTTCGAGGCCGAACGACCCACCGTCAACCAGGGATGAGAGACGGAGGACCCGCAGTGCAAAGCAACAACTCCTACTTTGGCCTGTACCCGGCGATCGTCACCGACATCGTGGACCCGGACCGCCTCGGCCGTATCCAGGTGCGGTACCCGTGGCTCGGCGACGCCGACGCCGACGTACGGGCCTGGGCCACGCTGCTGACCCCGTACGCCGACGACAACCAGGGATTCCTGGCGCTACCGGAGGTCGGCACACAGGTCGTCGTCGGGTTCGAGGCGGGAGCCCTGCGCCGGCCCTACGTGGTGGGCTCCTGCTGGAACGGCCGCGAAACCATGCCGGTCACCCCGACCCGCCCCAACGACCGACGGGTCATCAAAACCCGGTCGGGCAGCCTTCTAGAGTTCGACGACAACGCCGCCGGGTCAAAGGTCACACTGCAGACCGAAAACGGCCACCAGGTGGTGCTCGACGAGGCGAGCCGGCAACTGTCGGTCACCCACCAGGACGGCTCCACGGTCACCTTCACCGCCGCCGGTCAGATCCAGGTGCGGGCGAACGCGACCGTGGAGGTGACGGCAGCCGCGCTCAACGTTCACGCGCCCACCGCGGCCTTTGACGGCATCGTGACCTGCACCAACATGATCGCCAGCGTGGGCGTGGTGTCACCCAGCTACACCCCCGGCGCGGGGAACGTCTGGTGACCGCCACGGTGCAGACCCACGTGGGCCACGACTGGCACCTGGTGGCGCCGTGGTGGCACTGGCCGCTGCGGGACCCGACCGACCCCACCGGCCCCGGCCGCCCCGCGGACCGGCGCGCGGTCCGCACCTCCGCACCCGTGCTGCAAAAGTACGACTCACCGGATCTGGTCAACATGTTCCTGGCCGACCCGCAACGACGATTGGAGTTCCGGCCCGACACCGACGAGGTCTTCACGCTGTCCAGCAACGGGTACGGCCGCATTCCGACCCGGCGCGGCACAGGCCGCCGCAAGCTGTACCTCGGCTCGCACCACCGCCATTACCTCGTCGTGTGCTCGTTGCACTGCGACGTCGCAGGCTTCCCGACCGCCTGCCGAGCGGATGTGTGCGAGGCCGGGTTCGTGGTCCGCCGCCGCACCACCGACCTGCCACGGCAGCCGGATCCGCAGCTGCAGCGCGCGCTGCGCCGCCACAGCACGCTCCGACGCCGCCGCGAGGTGATCGAGCAGCAGATGGCAGCGCTGCGGGCCGGCGAGAAGACCGGCGGCCTGCGAGCCGCCACGCTGGAGGCCCGCCTGCGGCTTGCAGACCGGGCCGAACTCGAGGCGCGCACCGTCGTGCAAACCTGGGCCCGTAGCGCCGGTGCGGTCCGCCAGCTGCAGGGCTGGATCCCCACCGGCGTCGACGGCGACGGCAAGCTCGTGCCCCGCCCCGCGTGCACCGGGTCGCCGGAGGTGACACCCCTGGCCGGCATCGGGGAGTGGGCGTCGGTCGAGGAGGTGTCCGAGCAGATCACAGAGGCGACGTACCCGCTTACCCCGCTGGTCGCCGACCCAACCAGGCCAGGCCACGACGCCACCGGCGAGACCATCTACTTCGGAGTCGTGCCGACCGGGTCCTCGGATGTGGATGACCGTGGCGCCGCCCGGTTCGATGAAGATGCCGTGTACGAAATCCGCTGCTTCGTGCGCCGGCACCGGTCGCAATGCCCACGCGACGGCGCCCACTGCCACTGTCCGGTCACCTGGTCCCAACCGACCCCGGCATACCAGCTCGCCGCCCACTTCGACCTGGAGGGCACCGCCAACCGACCGGTCACTGTGCAAATGCCCGACCTGCGGCAACTGCACGCCGACGCGATCCGGCTCGGCCCAGGAGGGACCGGCGGCGTACGGTTCCGGTCACCGGTCAACTCCGAGCTAGCCTTCACCGCCAAGAACCTGGAGGCAACCGAAGCAAAGAAGAATACCGCCATCCAGATCTGCTCCTTCGCCATCCCCTTGCTGACGATCGTGGCGTTCTTCGTGTTCCGGCTGTTCCTGCCGATCCTCGTGTTCGTCTTCCAGCTGTGGTCCCTGCTGCTACTGCGCTTCTGTATTCCACCCGACGTGAAAATCGACGCAGACCTGGCCGGAAAGTTCGAGGCGCTCGGCGGCGGCCTGGAGATCGACGGCGCGGTGGCCGCCACCATCGCAAGGGACGCGAAGGTCGATGAGGCACTGACCAAGCTGCTCGGAGGCATCAGCTACCAGCCGACCGGAACGCCAGCGCGAACAACCCTGGCCGGCGCGGTGAAGCAGGCGCACAAGAACGGAAAGCTTGACGACCGCATGTACGCGGTCCTCGCCCGCAGCGCGCTTGCCCAGCGTCCGAAGGCGGCCGTGCCCGGTCGCGTGTTCGCCCCCCGGATAAGCCGTTCGAAGGTGGTGCGGCCGTGATCGTCTCCGACCCGCTGGGCACCGGCTGGCGCTTCCCGCCCGAACCGGCCGGCGACGGCACGCTGGACTGGCAGAGCGGCCCCGCACTGATCCGCCAGTCGATCCTGCTCATCCTCGACACCGACCCCGGCGAACGCGTCATGCGCCCCGACTTCGGCTGCGGCCTGCGCAAGTACTTGATGGAACCCAACACGCCCGCCACCCGGGCCGCCATCGCCCGGGATGTCGATGCGGCGCTGCGGGCCTTCGAGCCCCGAATCGTGGTCACCGACGTCGACGTTGCACCTACCGACGACCCGGCCGTCGTGCTCGTGTCGATCGGCTACACCCACGTCCGCGACCGCAGCACCGACAGTCTGCGGGTACCGCTCGGGCTCTCCGGCCCGACTGGAGGTGGCTGAGATGACCCTGCCATCCCCCGTGCTCGACGACCGCAGCTACGAGCAGCTGCGGGACGAACTGCTGGCACGCATCCCCGTGTACGCACCGGAGTGGACCGACCGGGGTCCCAGCGACCCGGGTATCACCCTGTTGGAACTCGTCGCGCACCTGGGCGAGAGCCTGCTGTACCGGTTCAACCAGATCCCCGACCAGACCCGACTGTGGCTGCTGCGGCTGCTGCAGGTGTCGCCGTACCCGCCGCGCAGCGCCCGTGGCCTGGTCACGTTCACCCCGCTACGCGCCACCGGCGAGCCGGCCCAGGTCACCCTCGGATCGGCAGTGGCCGCCGGCGAGGTGCCGTTCCGCGTGCTCAACGACGTCAACGTACTGCCGGTCGAGGTGTGCGCCGCCATCAAAGCGGTGGCGGCGGCCCCCACCGACCCGATCCTGATCGACGAGTACCAGCGAGTGCTCGACGCGGCCGACCTCAGTCCCGACCAGGCCGAGCCGTACGAGGAACAGGTGCTCGGCCAGGACCAGGCCGCCGCCGGGTTCCAGCCACTGGACGTGTCGAGGGCCGTCGACCGGTGCCTCTGGGTCGCGGTGCACGCCCTGGACCGGCCGGCCGGCGTCGACCCGGCGGCGCTGCTCAGCGTGAACGGACCGCTCGGCCGGGCCCCGCTGGTGCTCGGCGTCGGCACCGACGCGGAGTACACGACGATCGACGAGGTCGAACCGTGCGACGAGTCGGCCCAGCAGCTCACGCCGGAGCCGGGACCCACCGGTCGGATCGATACGACGCTCGTCTGGCAGGTCACCACGACCGCCACCACGTCCGACGGCACGCCGATCTTCCTGCCGGTCGACGTCGTGCGCGACACCACCGACGGGCTGCGCCACGATGGCGTCATCGCCCTGCAACTGCCGGCCGCCGAACTGGACGAGATCGGCCTCACCCCGCCTGACGACGACTTGGCTGGAATCGCCGACCGGCCACCCGCGCTGGCCGACCGCCCACCCGTACTGTTCTGGCTGCGCGCCTTCCCCCGTCAGGGAGTGCCCGAACTCGGACGGCTGCGCTGGATCGGGGTCAACGCCGCCGAGGTGGAACAGGTCGCCGAGGCGCCGCCGGAGCTGCTCGGGGTGGGCGTCGGGCTGAGCGGCCAGGAACTGGCCCTCGCCAATGCGCCCGTCGTGCCCGGCACGCTGCAGGTGGAGGTTTTCCAGGGCGACAAGTGGGTGGAGTGGACGATCGTCGACACGCTGGCCGCCAGCACCCGAACGGATTGCCACCTGCTGCTCGACCCCGGCGCCGGCCGCCTGCGCTGCGGCGACAGCGTGCGAGGGCGCGTCCTGCCCGCCCAGGCGCCGGTGCGTGCCGTGACCTACCGCTACGGCGGCGGGCGGCGCGGTCTGGTCAAGCCCGGCGACATCAACACCGTGCTGGACGGCCCCGACGTCACCGTCACCAACCCCCTGTCCACCACGGGCGGCGAGGACGCCGAACCCATCGCCCGGGCGCTGGAACGCATCCCCGGAGAACTGGTCCGCCACGACCGCGCGGTGACCGCCGACGACTTCCGCGAACTGGCCACCATCCCCGGTGTCGGCCGCGCCGAATGCCTCCCCCGCTTCGAACCCACCAGCCGCAGTTTCGACGCCGCCGGCGTAGTGTCGGTCGTGGTGTGGCCCACCGAGGACCCCCGGCACCCGAACGCCCCGCGCGCCGACGCGACGCTGCTGCGCGCAGTCTGCCGCCACCTGGACGCCCGGCGGCTGGTGACGACCGAGCTGTATGTCATACCGCCCACCTACCACCGGGTAGGGATCTCGGTCGGGCTGGCGGTGAAGAAGGGGTACAGCGCCATCGGCGTACGCCGATGGGTAGAACTTGTGCTACGCCAGTACCTGGCGCCGCTGCCGCCGTACGGACCGGACGGTCGGGGCTGGCCGCTCGGCCACCGGGTCCACGGCCCGGAACTAGAAGCAGCCGTGCTTCAGGTGGAGGGCGTGGAGTTCGTCGAGGAGCTGAAGGTCGCCGACCTGCAACCGGCCCAGCCGGTGCCCGGCACCGTCAAACTGGCGGGTTGGGAGGTACCGGAGCTGACCGAGGTCACCGTGGTGGTAGGCCCCGCCCCCGACCCCGGTACCGGCGGCCCGCAACCACCACCGGCCCCCGCCCCCGTGCCGGTGCCCGTACCCAGGGACAAATGCTGATGACCGCCGTCCCGACAGTGCCGCCGGCGTCGGCCGGACGCCGCATCGCGCCCGTCGTCGGCGCCGACGAGTGGCGGCGCTGCTTCCACCACAACACCGTCGTCGACCATGTCACCGGCGACGTGCTGCTCGAGCACCAGCCTCGTCCGCCCGACGAGCAGTGGCCTCCACCAGCCGAGCCCGACATCGAGCCGGCCGGCCTGGCGTTCGACCGCGGCCACCTGTACCACGGCGCGCCCGAACGCGGACAGATCGAGCGAGTCCCCTGGCCCCGCCGGGCCGGCGCCGGCCCGGTCGACCTGCTCGGCCCGCAGCAGCCGCCCCCCGCAGCACCACCTGGCCGGCCCGGCTTCATCGCCGTCGGCGCAGCACTCGGACGGCCGCTGCGGGCCCGAGCGCTGGCGACCGACGCCGACGAGCACCTGTTCGTTCTCGACGGTGCGACCGGCACAGTCGCGGTGGTCGACCTCGCCGACGGCCGCCTGCTACGCACGATCACCCTGCCCTGGCCGCCGGTCGACCTCGCCGCCGCTGGACGGTCGGTGCTCGTGGTGACCGCGTCCCGGCGGCACCCGCTGGCGGAGGTCGACGCCCTCGGCACCCCACGCGAGGTGGTGCTGGACACCGGTGCACTGGCGGGCGTGCCACCGGCAGCGGTGCCATCACGGGTCACCGTAGGCCCGGACGGGACGGTATGGCTGCTGCTGCGCGACGGAGGTGGCGCCTGGATCACCTCGGTCACCGGCTCCACCTTGCACGCCCCGATCGCAGTGACGGGTGCAACCGACCTTGAACTCGACGGCGAGCACCGGGTGGTGGCCGCCGGGCCGCCCGACCGCCCACTACGAACCTGGGCTGTCGTCGACGGCGCTGCCAAGGCGGACGTGCCGCTGCTCGCAACCAGGTACGACGGACGGGGAATCGTGCGCACCCCTGACGGGCGGATCGCGTACTGGAACGGCACCGCGCTACGCGTCGCGTCCACCGAGCGGGTCGCGTACCTGCCCCGGGGGTACGTCGACACCTACACCCTGGACAGCCTGGCCTACCAGCAGACATGGGGACGCGTGTTCGTGGAGGCGTGCGTACCACCCGGCACCGACCTCACCGTCGGGTTCGCCACCACCGACGACCCGCCCGACGGCGGCACCGGCCCGATCACACCGCCGGACACGGCGACCACCCTGCTCGCCCGCACCCAGCCGCTGCACCGCCGGGAGACCGGCCGGGAACTGCCGTGGGCCCCACTGGATCCACACGACCGCTACGAGGTGTACGAGGCGCCGGTGTCGGCGCTGCCGGGACGGTACCTGTGGGTGCGGTTCGGCCTGGCGGGCACCAGCCGTGCCACGCCTCGTATCCGGGCGCTTCGGGCCGAGTTCCCCAGCCACGACCTGCTGCGAAAGCTGCCACGCAGCTACCGCCGCGACCCGGCTGCGGCGTCGTTCCTGCGCCGCTACCTGGCGCTGATCGACGGCCTGCTCACCGACATGGAACGGCGGGCCGGCGAACGCGACCTGCTGCTCGACCCGCGCGGCGCCCCCGAGGAACTGCTGCCGTGGCTGGCCTCGCTGATCGGCCTGACCCTGGACGAGCGGTGGCAGGCCGCCGCCCGGCGCACGCTGCTGACCGAGGCGGTCTGCCTCTACCGCAAGCGCGGGACGGTAGCGGGGCTGCGCCGCCTGCTCGAGATCTACCTCCAGTGCCCGGTGGCGATCGTCGAGGAGTTTCGGCTGCGCGGCTCCGGCGGTGCGTTCGTCGGCGGCGACACCGGCGACCCGGGACCGGCCTCTGCCGTCGTAGGCAGCACGCTGCGCGTCGGCGGCGAGGTGGCGCCGGACCCGGACACCTCGCCGGCCGACGCGTTCCGCCTGCACGCGCACCGGTTCGCCGTGCTCATCGCCGGCGACCTCGACTGCGACCGGCTCGCCGTCGTCCGCGACCTACTCGACCTTCACCGACCAGCCCACACCGTGGCGAGCGTGTGCACGGTGGGCGTCGGCATGCGGGTCGGCGTGAGCCTGCATTTGGAGGTGTCCACGATCGTCGGCCCCAGCTCTGGCTTCGTGCCGGCGGTGGTCGGCGCGAGCGCGGCCGGCCCCGCGACGATCCTCGGTCGCGGCCGGGCCGGCATCCGTGCCGGAGGCGCCCGACTCGGCGAGGGGACGGTGATCGATTCGTGAGCGTCACCGTCGACCGCCTGACCGTGCGCTGGCACCCCCACACCGACCCCGACGGCGCGGCCCGTCGCCGCCTCGACGGACTTGTCGCCCGGCTGCGCGACGACGCCCTCGAAGATGCCCTCACCGGCACGGCCGACGACCGCGACATGCTGGTGTGCCTACGGCGGCTGGCTGTCGACCACCGGATGAACTGGGCTCTCGCCGACGCCGAACTGGTCGCCGGTTGGGGCCGGGCGCTCGCCGACGCCGCCACGGCCGCGCTCGCCGCGGGCGGCTCCGACGTGGTGCGGTTCCTTTGCCGGGCGCATGCCCGTCGAGACCTGGTCACCGCGGTCCTCGCCGATGACCGGGGCCGGGCCTGGGCGTGGGAGATGCTGCGGTTGTGGCCGCCGGGGGGCGCCGTCGACGGCAGCATCGACGGCGAGGCCCTCCGGCTGGCCCTGGCCGACGCCCAGGCCGAGGGGACCGCACCGGTCGTGGCACTGGTCGTGGCGGCGGCCGCGGCCGGCCGGCTGGACCGCTTCGTCGCCCTTGCCGGCGCCGCGGCACTGGCCGACCTGACCGAGCGGGCATGGTTGTCCGCCGGCGGGTCGGTCGAGCTGTCCCCCGCAGTGGCCCCGCCGCGTTCCGGCTGGAACGGCCAGGCCGCGTTCCGTGCCTCCCTGATGCCGGCCGGCCCACCGTCCGCGGCCCAGCGCCCAGTACCCGCCGCCGTGGATCAGCCCCCCGGCGCCACGGGTCAACCCGCCATGGACGGAAACACGGCACCGCACGCCCCGGCGCCAGGCTCGGACGCGCCGACACCCGGCACCTACGGCACCGCTTCGGCGCGGCTCGCCCAGCTGGTGGCAGAGCGGTCGGTGATCCACGCCGCGACGCTCGATGACGCCCACATGGACATCGCCGTGGCGCGGTCACTGGCGGCGCTTGCGGTCCTCGAGGTCGAGCCGGCGGCGGCCCTTACCGCCGCCGCGCCCGGGGCGGTCGCGACCCTGGTCGACCTGCGGGCCGCAGCGCCCCCGGCGGATGGAGCGCAAGCCGGTGCGGTCGCCGCGCCGGCGCACCACCGCGTGCAGTCGTGGCGAACCGGCTGGGGTGGACTGCTGTTCCTGCTTCCGCTGGTCGCCGAGGTAGGCCTGCCCGACCGGGTGGCCACCGACCCGGACCGGTACGGCCCAGCGCTGCGGCCAGTCCTGCACGCGCTGGCCCGCCGCATCATCGCGCGGGCCGTGCCCGACGGCGGGCCCACCGCCCCGGACGATCCGGCTGTCCTGGCTTTCTGCGGCCTGCCGCCCGACCGCGAACCTCCGCGCCCAGTACCGGTTGTCGACGATCCAATCGACGATGAGGCCGACCGGGTTGTCGCCACGCTCCGGCGGCACCTGAGCGTCGACGACAGCATCGCCGAGCGTGCCCTGCTGTTTGCCACTTGCAGGCGGCGCGCCGAGGTTGAAGCCGACCCTGGCTGGATCGATGTGCGACTGGACCTGGACGAGGTGAGCATCGAGGCGCGCCGCGCCGGACTTGATCTCGATCCCGGCCACCTGCCGTGGCTGGGCTGCGTCGTTCGGTTCCGCTATGGCTGAGGCGATCCTGCTTCCCACCCGCGACTCATGTCCCGACCGGCTAGACGCCGCCCTCGCGCGGATGGCCGGCCGGTTGAGCGTCGCGCTGGAGGCGCTCGGCGACGAGACCGCGGCGCGGTTCCTGCGGTCGCTGCCCGGCGCGGCAGCCGCCGGCCAGGTGGACGGCAGCTGCCTCGACCTGCCCGCCGGTGGCTGGCAGCCGGTAGACCGCCTGGTGGCAGGGCTGGCGCTAGGCCCGCTCGACCGTGATCTGATGGTTCTCTCGCTGATCGGGCACCACCACGAAGGGGTGGGCGCGATTCTGCGTGCCCTGCACCCGGAGGGCCAGCCATGGCCCACGGTGGGTCTCGCGGGCACGCTGGCCGAGCAGGGGCTCCTCGCCGGCGTCGCGACCCGCGCGAGGCTGCGCACCGCGCTCGCCGGCAGTCCGCTGGCGCGAGTACGTGCGATCACCGCCGACGGCACCGGGCCCTTCCCGGACCGGACGCTGAGGCCAGCGCCGTTGCTGTTCGAGGCACTCGCCGGGCTCGACGGCTGGCCGACCGACGCCGTGCCCGACCCCCGGCCGGCTCCCTCGTGGGGGCTGGACCATTGGCTGGAACTACCGGCCGTACGGGCCGCCCACCTGGCCCTCGAACGTCAAGCGCCGGTGACCGTCCTCGCCACCGGCGACCGGCCCGGCCCGCTCGCCGGGCGCCTCGCCGCCCTGGTGTCAGCCTCCGGGCGGGTACCGGTCGTCCTGCGGACCCGCCGGCCCGACCCCGACCTGGCCACCGCCGTGCTGGTCCTCGCCCTCGCCCGTGACGTCGTGCCAGTGCTGTGGTCCGACGACACCCCAGTCGGTCAGCTCGACCTCACCGTGCCACCCGAACTCGCGGTGCCGCAGCGGTCGGTACCGCTGCTCGTGGTCTCCCGCGAGACGGCCGCCGCCACATGGCCGAGGCAGTCGCTGACCGTACCCGCAGGCGCCCTCGACCCGGCGGACCGGCACGCCGCCGCCGTCGCCGCCCTGCCAGAACTCGGCAACCCTGCCCGACCCATCGGCCCCGCCTCGATCGAACCCGGTGACCTTGCGGTGGCGGCAGCAGACGTGCGGATGCGCGCCGCCCTGCTGGACCGTCCGCTGGCATCCGACGACCTGCGGCGCGAACTCACCGCTGCCGTCGATGCCCATACCACCGACGCTGTGCCGCCTGGCGCCGTGCTGAGGCACCCTCAGGCGGCGTGGGACGACCTGGTACTCCCGCCGGACCGCACGCGCCAACTGCGCGAGGCGGTCGACCGGATGCGCGCCCAGCCAGTGGTCGTCGACCGGTGGGGGTTCCTGCCCGGTCGGCACGGGGCGCGGGGACTGCGGCTGCTGTTCTGCGGGCCGCCCGGTACCGGCAAGACCCTCGCGGCCGAGGTCATCGCCGCCGAACTCGGCCGCGACCTGCTGGTGGTCGACCTGTCCCGGCTGGTATCGAAGTGGATCGGGGAGACGGAGAAGAACCTCGCCGCCGTGTTCGACGCCGCCGAACGCAGCGGCGCGGCACTGCTGTTCGACGAGGCGGACGCACTCTTCGCCAAGCGCACCGAGGTCGGCGACGCCCGCGACCGATACGCCAACCTGGAGACCGCGTACCTGCTGTCGCGGCTGGAACGCCTCGACGGCGTCGCCGTGCTCGCCAGCAACCTGCGCCAGAACCTCGACGCCGCCTTCGCGCGCCGCATCGAGTTCATCATCCCGTTCGACCCGCCAGACGAGCAGGCCCGGCTGGCGCTGTGGCGGCGGCACCTTCCCGCTACCGCGCCCGTCGACCCCGCGGTGGACCTGAGCGAACTGGCCGCCCTGTACGACCTTTCCGGGGCGTTAATCCGCAACGCCGCCGTCGCCGCCGCGTTCCTGGCCGCCGCCAATACGGACGCGGGTGGCGACGGCGGTGCCGGGATCGGCTCCGAGCACCTCGTTCACGCCATCCGCCGCGAGTACGTCAAGGCCGGCCAGGCGTTCCCCGGTCCACCGCCGGGCGTTCCGATCCACCCATCGTCCAGAAAGGAGTCGCCGCGATGGCCGCACCGGTCACCGTGAAAGACCTCCGCGCCGACCAGGTAAGCCGACTCGAACAGACTGTCACCACACTCAGCGCGAAGTTGAACGGACTCCGGGATGAACAGGCCGCGGCGGAGGCGGAGGAGAAGTCGACAGGGATCGACCTGGCGGCGCTGCAGGCCGCCGCGTCGACGCTGCAGCAGAAACTGGCCGCCGCCACCATGGGCGCCGACCGGCACAAAATCGAACTAGACCTCGACGACAACCTACTCGCCCAGCGACCGCTGGCCATCCGGCACGCGGCGGCCCAAGAGGCGGCGGCAACCAAGGACCTCGAGGTGAAGCGCGTCACCGCCGCAAACGAGAAGGCGAAGGGCGACACCGCGCGGGCGGCAGCGGAACTGGTGCAGGCAAAGCAGGACGCGGCGGCCGCAAACGAGTGGCGCATCGCCCTGACCACCAAAGTCGTCGAGACGGTGACCAAGGCAGGCAGCCCGGCCGTCACCGTGCTGACCGCCGCTATGACCGAACGGCTCACGACGCTGCTCGGCGGGGCTACCCTGTTCCACCTGGTCGAGGCCCGGGTGGCCGACGGGCTCAACACCATCGAGGAGCGCCAGCAGGCCGTGATGCGGGCCGCCGCCGCTGTCAACGCGACCGCCGCCGCCCGCTCAAAGGTCGACGGCGCGGTCGCCCAGACCGGCGACGACTACAACCGGGCCAGGTCGGCCGTGGCGGCCGCGCAGGACGCGCCCGCCGACTTCGCCGCCGCGCTCCTGGTATTGCAGAAGGTCGTGGCATGGCCCGCGCCGACGACCGCGGTGCAAGCCCGGATCGACAAACGTGGCAAGGCAGCCACCCACTCCCGCGCGGCCGCCAACGAGCACGCAGTACGCGACGCCCTCGTCTCCGCCCGGTCGGCACGCGGAGCGCTGGCCGCGATTACCGGCCCCAAGAAGGCCCTCAACCCCGCGTACAACCCGGCCACCGACGACTCGGTCAACGCCGAACGCGAGGCGGCAGCCGCCGCGGAGGCCACGCTTGGCGAAGCCACCGCCGCGCTGACCCCGAGCCTGGTGAAGATCCTCGACAAGTGGGAGGTGGCGGTGCCGCCCGACATGATGACGCTCGCCGTCCAAGCGCTACAGGCGGCCGACACGGTGAAGCGGCTGGCGACTCTGACCGACCCGCACAAGCTCGCCAACGACCTCACCACCGCCGAGGCCGCCTACGCCGAGGCCCTAGACACCCAGCTGACCACTCAGTTGCACCAGGACGCGGCAGCCGAGGACTTGCGGGCCCGGCGCGACGAGGCGGCGGCGATACCGGACGGCGGCGACCTCCGCGTACCCGCGCTGCCCCGACCGAGTGAGTCACCATGATGACCGATCCGCCGCCGGCCATCGGGCCCGCCGCAGACCCGTTCACGTCGCTCGCCGTGCACTACGGAATGTTGCTCGGCGTCTCCGACTTCCAGGTGCTCGCCGCCAACCCAAGAGGCAAACTGCAACTCCACCAGGCTTGGCAGCACGGCAAGGGCGTGGTATGGGGCTACTGCATCGACGTCGCCGAGGACGAACCGACGCTGCTGGTTGGACCCGGCCTCGCGGTCGACGGGCTTGGCCGGGAGGTGTACTCCAGCGCCCCGATGTGCCTCAACGTCCACGACTGGCTGGAAGAGCAGGTCAAGAACGGCGCGGTGCAGCCGGGCGGGAATGCCGACCGGAAGACGTTCGACGCCCGACTGGTGCTTCGCTACGCGAACTGCCTGTCCCGCCCGGTCCCGTCCATAGGCGACACCTGCGGCCAGGCGACCAGCGCGGTCGAGTACTCCCGGATCCTCGAATTCGCGCACCTTGAACTGCGCCCCTACGAACGGCCGCAAGACTCGTCCGCGCCGATGCCGCCAGACGAGCGAAACAAGGTGTTCGAGCCGCTGCGCAGACTGGTCCGCGACCGCGTCTGCCCGGACGGGACATCCGTGCCGCCGGACGGCTGGCTGCAGGCCTTCCGCAAAGTCGCGGCCGATGTCGGTGCCTGTCTCGGCCCACCCGGACTCGTGCCACGACTGTCCGAACGCACCCGGCTCTACCCAGAGGACGAGCCCGGCGAGATCCTGCTGGCCGATCTCCCCGGCCTCGCCCTGGTACGCCTCGGCGACGGCTGGCAGCTCAAAGCCGACACGATCGACCTGTCCGTACGCCGCGCGCACCTGCCGACCTGGGTCATCGAAGAGCTGATCGCAGAACTGCTCGCCGGTTCCCCGGGGCGGCGACCGGTGGAAGACCCGCACGCGCCCCAAGTGCTCCGTATCCAGCGAACCGGCAAGCAGGTCACCATCGAACTCACGCACGACGTGGAGGAAGGCACCGTGGAGCAAGCCCTCGAGGTCCACGCCTTCGACACCCATGTGGCCAAACGAAAGTGGGACCCACGGCTGAAGTTGAACCCAACCTTCACCCGCCAACACACCGGGCAGCCGCCGACGCCAGCCCTGATCAAGTTCACACTGCCCACCCCGCCAACCTCCAAGCGGTCGTACCGCCTGGTGCTGCGGGGAACCGGTCCCACACCGCTGGTCCGCTTGGTGGACCGACGCCCAATCCCGCTCGCTGGCCGGGTGGGCGATCCAGCGGCCCCCGCCAACGACGGCCATGACGTGGTCGAGATCCTCGCCGAAGGAGTGGGGCAATGACCACTAATCCACCCGGAATCGTGTTCACCGGTGGCCCGGCGGGGCTCACGTTCGTCCCCACGGACACGCCGCTGGTCGGCCTCAACTACTTCGACGGCCGGTTCCTGCGCGCGGCCGATCTCAACCAGGAGCGCCGCGCCCAGCGGGCGTACGTGGAGTTCGCCAACCGTGCCGGCGGGCCGGGCGTGGTGCACGGCTACGACGTCTCCAAACGGAGCGACACCCGGCTCGGCCTATCCGCCGGTCTGGCCGTCGACCCGCAGGGCCGAATGCTGTACCTGCCGGAGGCGGTCGAGGCCGACGCTACCGCGCTCTTGACGCCCGCCCCCGACAGCCCAGTGGTGGAGACACCGTCGGTCGGCTTCACGTCCTGTGCCCGTTCGGTGGTGGCCACCTCCGGCACCGTCGTCGGCACCACCACGCTGTATCTGGTCTGCCTGAGCCAGGCTCAGCAGATGTGCGGGGAAACCGAGGTGTTCGGGCGACTGTGCGCGGACGCCTGCGTGACCCCCACCGACGCCCCCTACCTGGTGGACGGGGTCACGCTGTCGTTGAGGCCGCTCGTGCTCAGCGCCGCTCTGCCAGCCCTGCCCGGCACTACCCGACCCGAGGTCCACCTGCGCTCACAGGTCGCGGCCGCATACTTCGCCGAGGAGTGGCAGCAGGGCGGCAGCCTGCTGTCCGCAGCCGAGCTGGGACTGCACCGGTGGTGTGCCGGCGCGCCCCCGGCCGCCGGTGCGCCGCTGGCCGGCGCCGACGTGGTACCCCTCGCCGTACTGGGCTGGGACGGTGCCCAGATCACCCTGCTCGACAGCTGGATTGCACGCCGTGAGCGAATGACCGCCCCTCCCCGGTCGTACTGGGACGGGCGGCTCGAGCTGCGGCCCTGGCCGGTGTTCCTGGCACAGGTGCTGCAGTTTCAGTGCCAGCTCGCCGAGCTGCACGGAGCCCTCCCAGCGCCGCTGCAGCACGGCGTCGGCGCGGATCGGCCCAGCGACCCCGCGCGGGCCCTCCTCCAGCGGTCCGCCCAGGTCATCGAGCAGCTCGTCGATGAGCTGTCACGGGCCGGGCACCCGCCGGCGGCCGCGCGGACGGCGGACCTGTTCAAGGCGCGGGTGACCCAAGCACTCAAGACTGCCCCAGCGGCGTCCACATCCGCACAGGTCCTGCTGGACAACGGGTTCGTGGAGCTGCCACCGGCGGGCTACCTGCCCGTCTGCCTGTCCACCGGCGCCCCGCTGCGCCGTCAGATGGAGAACCTGCTCGGACCGGGCGTCGACCTGCGACTGTGCGCCATCCGCCAAGACCAGATCGCGCACGAACTGGAACGGGCGACCCACATGCGCCGCATCTCGCTGCTGCATGGCATTGAGCATCCAGACGCCCGGGAACCAGTCGACGTACTAGTTCCCGACGGCACCCTCCACCCGGTCGGCGCGACCGGCACCGGGGTGAGCCTAGCGGTCGACATCGCCGTCGGCACGGAGCGACGGCCCCGCCCTGTACGGCCTGAGAGCGAGCAGCTCTGCGGCGAAGAACTGACCGACTCGGCCGCGCGGAGAGGCGGGCAGCTCCAGTTCCACGGCGTGGCTCGGGTCGAACCGGGACAGGCGATCGATGCCACCGTCGTCGCCGTCAGCACCCTCAAAGAGGGAATGCAGAGCCTGATCCATCGGTTGGTCGGTCAGACCGCCGCGCCCCCCGGGCGGCCCGTCGGTCTGGCCGAGTTCGTCGCAAGCCTTGACGGGCTGAACATCGGTACCGCTGCGCCGTCGATGGCCACCGTCCGCGAAGTGGCTGCGGCGATCCTGGAACGCGTCGTCGCCCACCGCGCCAAGCGGTCCTTCGCGCGGGTGGTCTCACTGCCGCAGACGACGGACGAGCAGGTCGTCGCGACGCTGTTGTCGGTGTGGGTTCCAGTCGATCCGTTCACGCTGCCCGAACTGGGCAGCGCCCCGTTCAACGCCACCTTCGAAATAATCCTTCCGGGCCAACCCTCGACGGCCATGACGAGTCGCCTGGACGGCCGAATCCAACGTGGCCGCGATTTGGTCAGCACAGCAGGGAAACAGGTGGAGCTAGAAGTGAGCGGTGGAGTTGAAACCCGCATGAGCAACACCCATCACCCAAACGCATTTTCAACGTTCAAACACAAGTTCGTGGCGCACCGGATGGCGCTGGAGGGGTACGAGGTCGTTGCGGTCACCGATGCCGGTCTCGAAACGGGCCCGGACCTGCGAAGAAGCCGGGGCCGACGGCGCAGGTGGATCGCCGCAGCGGCCTGGAAGGGCTCTCCGGTGCATGCGCGGGGGGTGCTGCTGAACATCGACCAGGTGGGATCGTCTGACGACGCCCTGGTCGCAGCGCTCGGCGCGGCGCTGCGACGCGACCCGTACCCCCGAGGAACGAGACAGATCGGCGCCGCCGACGGGACAGAGGACCCGACGATTGCCGAACCGAAGAACGAGTACCACGCCGTGGCCGTCTTGGGGCTGCAGATCCTGTCGGCACTGCACCTTGACGACAAAACATACGTTGAGCGCGGCGTGCGGCGGCTGTTCCCGCCTCCCGCCACGCCATCAGCCGAGGTCCGGGCGACGAAGGACTGGGTCCTTTTCCGCCGGCGCCTTCACGAGCAGTGCGAGGGCCCGGTAGACGCGCCGTCGGTCGCACCGAGCCGGGTCGCGGTGTGGCTGTTCCGCGCCGCGGACGAGGGGCAGGCGCGGGATTTGGAGGCGCTGCTGCGTGGCAACGCGGGGGAGGAAATCCCGTGGCGGAAGGTCGACGTGGTGGAGTTCGAGCCGGGGACCACCAACCTGCTCACCAAGTCAGCAGCGTGGCAGAGGCACTACACGGACGCTGGCGGCGCGAACACCATCCGGTTCGCCGGCTACGGCGTCGTCCCGGGATCGGCCACCGCACCGGTCAAGGTCGGCCAGGGCCGGGCATTGGCCCTCGTCTACGCGTGCGCCGGCGTGGCCACGCTCGCCGACGACGGCGACGGAGACCTCATAGTCAACCCGCCCGCCGACCAACTGGAAGCCGGCACGGACGCGTCGATATTCCTGATCACATATGAGGAGGTGCACGACTGCGTCCAGGTGATCGCGGTCGACGCCTGCGGCGACGGCGGGCAGGCCCTGGCTGATGCGGTGCGGTCGGGCAACGTAGACGACGTTGACCAGTCCGGAGAACAGTTCCACGTGCTGGCGGACATCGACTTCAACAGTGACTCGGACCGTCGCGAGCTCATCGGGCAAATTGGAGGAGCGCTGAACGAGTACGCGTGGGAAGTGCGTCAGCGGTGCGACACGTCATCCCCCGTGGGCCTGGAATCGGTTGCCTGGACGCGGGTCCCGCGTGACCAGGAGGCCGTGGCAGCCGATTACTGTGCGACCATCTATAGTGGCCTGCGCCGCAGCGTCGGCGGCAGCCACGTGGAGTGGTTGGGGCCACCGGATAGGCCAATGTCGATCCGCTTTCCCGGCGAGGGTTGCCCGACCAGACTGTACTTCCTGCTGACACCGGCCCAGATCGGTTGATCATCGTGGCCACCGGCGTTTCGTCAGCCGACACGGACAGAAAACCCGACAACGACACCCGCCCGAAAACCGCCGAGCAGACACCAGCTAGCGCGTCGGCGACCCCGACGGCACCCGCCGCCGCGACCGCCGGCGGCAGCCTCGGAGAGCGTGCCGTCCAAGCAAAGGCGACCGTGGGCAACGCCGCGATCGGCCCGGCCGGCGCACCCGCGGCGGCACTACCCGGTCAGGCACTACCCGGTCAGGCACTACCCGGTCAGGCCCTTCCCGGTCAGGCACCGGCCGGGCCTTCCGGGCCGCTCGGTGAGGTCGAAATCCCGCTGGGCAATGTCAACATCTACGACCGGACCGAGAAGCCGAAGGTCTGGAGCAAGGACATCGCCGCCGCGACAGTCATGACCATTCCGATTCCGGAGCTTTTAGTTGCCACGGTCTCGATTGGGGCGCGGGGACGAGCGTTCGCCTATTTCAACGCATGGTTCGGGCCAGTCGAACTACAGAACTTGCGCCTCGGCATGAGTAGGGAGCAGGCGATGATTATGGCTGCCGGTGCACTCTCGCCGGTAGCTGCCCCGGTCGCCGGTGTCCTGGCCGCCCCCATCTCGCCGATGGCAGGAGCGGCCCTCGCCATCTTTGGTGGTCCGGTGGCGAGGTTGGCGGCGCTCCACACAGTGTACAAAGGCCCATTCAAGGCGTCGGCCCAGTTGTACGCGCCGGTCGGAGGTATGGTGCGCTTTGGCGTCGCCGCCGGACTCTCGGTCGATGCGGAGATCGCGAAAACGTACAGCGTTATCGCGCTCGACGCCGGGGTCGAAGGCAGCGTCGAACTCGATCTCGGCCTGGTGCACCCAGAGGGCCCTCCTCCCACGATCGAGATCAACTATGAGAACGGCGACCTTGACTTCCAAAAGAGACTGGATCTGGCCGCAAACCTCAAGCTGGAACTGCTGCTCAACGCATATCTCCGGACCCAACTATTGGGCAAATGGGACTGGTACAAGAGCTGGAACGTGGCTAGAACGCCACTCGACAAGACTTGGCCACTGAGCCCGAGGTTGAAGATCGAGAACAAGCGCGGCGGGGATGCGGGCGAGGTGAAGCCGGGAGGCAACCCACTTGCGAATTCGATCATGGCGAGGATTGGTGATACCAAGGTCGAGCTAACGCTTGGCAACGATTCCGACGACCCGAGCGAGAAGGACGCCACGGACTTCCTAACCCAAGCTTTAGAGAGCAAGAAAGACAAGGAGGAGAAGAAGGAGGAGTTGCAGCCGGGTGGCGGAGCAAGTGGGCAGCGCCGCAAGCACCGCGAGCCCCTGGGAACCCGGGACGACCCGATCCTGATGAGCTGGTACAAGCCGCCGCACTGGTACGCCGACCCGATTTACCTCGATATAGGCAAGGGGCCGCAGCCTTTCAGTCGCACCGAGCGGGCGATTCTTCCCCATGGCGAGGGCATCGGGGTAAGGCGCTGGCCGAGGGTGGGTGAGGTCTTCCTCATTACCGGAATCGCCACGCCTCGATCTGGGAGCATGCAGGCAGCGTTTCGGAAAGCCCTGGAGAAATACGGGTTCAAAGGCAGAGGCTGGGACGCGGACCACGTCTGGGACCTGGCGTTGGGTGGATTCGACGATTATTCGAATCTGTGGCCGCTGGAGTCGGGCGTCAATTCAAGCGCCGGCAATTGGCAGCTTGGTCAGGGCGTAAAATATAATAAGGAAGAGGACCCGCCCGACGCGCGCCGTCCGGCGAAGGCGATCAAGGACAATCCGGATTTGGCGAGCAAGTACTTCAAGATTCGGGACTTCAGGGAGCCACCTTCATCGCCACCGTCGGACTGACTCAGGACGGCTCTGTTGCGTTGACCGTGGGCAAGATCGAGGCAGGCTTGAGCGTGGGTCTGAGTCGAAAATGAACCTCACTGGACCGGGGTGACGATCGCCTGATAGCCAAGTTGGTGGAGCTGACCGATGAGGTCGGCGGGCCTGTCGTGCGCGGTGGGTGCGGGCCATGAAATGGGCCGCACCGAGATCGTTGTAGTCTGAGGTTCCCCGGGATGTGGACACCGGGTTATGCCGCGACCTGAGGCAGCGTAGTCGGTACGAGCGTCTGTTCGTAGTCGGCGGGGCTGAGGTAGCCGAGTGCGGATGGCGGCGTCGGTGGTTGTAGAAGGCGATCTACCGGAAGACGTCGCGGCGGGCGTCGGCCTCGTTGTTCCAACGGCGGTGGTCGACGTCGACTTCACGCTTCAGCGTGGCGAAGAACGCCTCGTCCAGGGCGTTGTCAACGACGAGCCGATCCGCCCCATGGAACGGCGGATGCCGTGTCGTTGGCTGGCGTCGGCGAAGTTTCTGCTGACGTATTGAGCACCCCTGTCGGAGTGGTAGATCACGCCAGTGACTTGGCCGCCGCGGGCGGCGACCGCGGCGTTGACAGCGTCGATGACCAGGGCGGTGCGCATGTGGGTGTTGATCGACCAGCCGATCAGTCGTCGGGTGGCTATGTCGATGACCGTGGCCAGATAGAGCCAGCTGGCGCCGACGCGTAGGTAGGTGATGTCGCTGCACCACCGCTGATCCCGGTGCGGTGGCGGTGAAGTCCCTGTGGATCAGGTCCGGCGCCGGCGGTGCGGCCGGGTCAGGGATGGTGGTGCGTTTGCGGCGGCGCAGGTGCCGACCACCACGTCGCGTTGCCGCATGATCCGCTCGACCCGCTTGCGATTGACCCGCACACCCTGAGCGTGCAGCTCGACGGTCACCCGCGGGGATCCGTAGGCGCCACCGGAGTCGGCGTGGATGATCCTGATCTGCTCGGCGAGGACGTCCTCGGCGGCGGCGCGAGCCTGCCGGGCAGGCCCGCTCGCGGCCCACCGGTAGAACCCGGAGCGGGAAACCGCCAGGACCCGGCACAGCCGCTTGACGCCGAACGTGGACGCGGTGGGAGGAGATGAACCGGAAGCGGCTGGTCACCGATCTCCTTCGCGAAATAGGCGGCCGCCTTGCGCAGGATCTCCTTCTCCTGCCGCAGCTCCGCGACCTCACGCCCTGCTTCCTCGTCCTCTACGGCTCCAATGACCACCACTATCGGGATCGATAACCGGGCAGGACGCGGCATGCATCAGCCCTACAAGCCCGCCCCGCGTGCGGTGGGCGCGACTGAACTGCAGTCCTCGCCCGATCTTGACATCCGGTCATGCCGCTGCCAAGGCGCGGCTTCCGTGAGTGCGGCCGGTGACGGCCGGCTGTGGGAGCAGGTCGGGAGCGCCTGAGGCTAATGGTCGGCTGGCGGCCGTCGGCGTCAGCCAAAGCCGCTCGGGCCAGCGGCCACGATCCATTGCTGAACGACCCGCAGGACCGTCCATCTCAGCCTGGCGACCGGAGCGCGGCCACCAGCACCGGATCGGGGGAGCAGGTTGGGAGCAACAGGGTGCACTGAACGGCCATCAACTGCACGGAACGGCCCCCAACGATGCGCAACTGCACTCACCCCTAGCTGCGGCTTCTCGTTTCCGCAGGTCAGTATCGGTGCGGCGTCCTGCTTCACACCGGAGTGCTCTGCGGTTTAGCACAGCAGTTGACGGTAATCTATGTTGCCTGGCGGGGGAGTATGCGCAGGTCAGGGCCGTAAGGAGCTGCTGGGTGTCCCGGCATTGCAAGTGGGAGCAGATTGGGTGCAGGTTGGCTAAGGGGTCACCGCGCCCGAAGTGCTCACCGATCCCGGGAAGGGAAGAGGCCTTCGACCTGCGGTGATGTGGGCGAGCGGTGCGGCGTGACCTCCCAGAGAAGACCGAAGTGGTCAGCGTTGGCTGCTCCCCGCCTGGCTGCCGCGGCTTGTCGTCCTGGGTCCGCTGACGCCAGTCACCGGGGGGCCGTCCTCCATCGACGTGCGGCTTTCGATTCGCCATGGCGAAGTCGGTGGGGATTCCGGCAACTGAGATTCGAATCCCACCGGCAGCCATCTGACCAGGGCTTCCTGGGCGGTGACCTCTGCGGCGTGCCCGAAAGCGTCAGCACCGGTGGCTCCGCTTCACAGGCCGACGACGTCCGCTCATGCCGATGTGCTGATGCTCGAGCAAGCACTGGAAGGTGCGTCGGGCGGCCCGGCCGCTGGGGTCAGGCAGGTCTGATCCACGAGGCTGGCGGTCAGTTGCGCTTCAGGCCAGCGAAGATAACCGCGAGCGTACGGGCCTGCAGCTGCTCGTCCCATCCACCGTGCAGGGCCCCTTGGCAAACGCTGGCAAGGAGCGCCATCACTTCGGGTAGCCGTGTCGGGGCGGCGACGACTCCGCCGGCTCGGGCCTGGTTCAGCAGCCTGCCCACCGCCTCCTCAAGGGGACCCACTGCGTCGGGCAGCCGGATGTCCACCCCGGACCCGGCAAGCAGGTCGACGACAGTCTTCTTCGCTGCGGCCTGCGCCACCATGTGGGTGAAGAAGGCGAAGAGGTCAAGCTTTCCGGCCTCCTCTACGAGCTGTGCCAGCAGTCGCTTCATGATCGCGGCGAGCAAGTCGTCCTTGGTGGGGAAGTGGCGGAAAACCGTGCCGATGGCGACGCCGGCCCGCCGGGCCACCTCCTCGGTGGAGGATCGGGGCCCGAACTCGGCGAAGACTGCCTCGGCGGCGTCCAGGATGCGCGCGCGGTTGCGCTGCGCGTCGGCACGCAGCGGCGACCCCTCTACCAACATGAGTCTCCACTCATTATTCTCGGCGGTGCAAGTCGAGTGCTGACTCATTATCCAGGGAGGACGACATGACACCAAGCGAGATCTTCGACAGCATGCGTGCCCAGTGGCTCGCGAACCGGCCCACCTACGAGGCCGACCTGCTCGCTGACGATGTGGTGATCGAGACACCGTTTGCCGCGCCCGGTCGCCCTACGCGTACCGAAGGCAAGCAGCGGGTGCTCGAGTACACGCAGGGGGGCCGGGCGGTGTTCCCGGTCCGGTTCGACGACTGCCGCAATGTGGTCGTCCACGAGACCGCTGACCCCGAGGTGATCGTGGTCGAGTACGAACTGGTCGGCACTCACACAGCGACCGGGGTAACCGCCTCGGCGCCGTTCATCGGGGTGCTGCGGACGCGGGACGGCAAACTGGCCCACTGGCGCGAGTACCAGCACACTCTCGCCATCGCCCAGGCCGCCGGCCAGGCATAGGCCAGGATCAGGCTTCCGATGGTGATGAAGGCGAGCGGGACGAGCCGGTAGCCCCAGCGCCGTACCCCATTGCCCGCCACCGGGGTACCGGTGATCAGCGCTTGGCCATCGCCTTGCGGTAGTCGGCGTTCAGGCGCTGCTCCACTTGCCGGTCGTCGGTCTTGATCGAGTGCACGCTTCTGCCGCCGTCCGGGCGCCGCAGTGCGTCACGCAGGGCCTGGCAGCGGGCGCGTGATCCTGCCGATGAGCGCGAAACTGCGGAAGCGTCGGCTGGCATATGATCACCGGGTACGTGCAGTGCGATGTCTGCTCGACGAGGTGCCGTGGTGAACCATGTGACTGCTGATCGGCTGATGCTCGTCAACGTGGTGGATCCCTGGTTCTACCTGCAAGAACCGACCTTCATCGACGCCGGGCAGACCTATTGGATCGATCACGCGACCAACGAGTTGTGCGTGGACCGCGGTGGTGACCGCGTAACGCGGCATGGTCGCGCCCGACACGCTGCTTGGATGTGGCGTTAGTCGAGGACTGTCGCTCGCCAAGGTCAGCTATCCGCATCTGCCGCAGACCGCGGTCAGCAGCACTGCCAGGTGAACATGGCTCGGTCGAATCGCCGGGCAGCGAGGTCGTCGGGTCGGATAAGCCAGTAGAGCATGCCCATGTCGCCCCACATCATGTTCGCGTTGTCGTCGCTGTCGAACTGGGCGAGCAGCAGCCATCGGCTGGCCTCGGAGGCGAGTGCCGGGTCTCGCCAGTCGACGCTGCCGCCCAGTGCCGCCTGCGCGACCTCGTACTCGACGTCGCCCTGCACCGGCCAGGCGTATCCGCCCAGCTGGTGCAGCGGGCCCTCGCCGCTGCTGATCGCCGAACAGAATTCCCTGCGCCGAAGCGGGTGCTCGGGTTCTGTTGCCTGGCTGAAGTCGGCCCCGAACGCGTCGTGCAGTACGAGATGGTCGTATGAGGGTGCGGTCGACACCGCACGCGAGGTGAGCCAAATACGCTTGTAGGGTTCGATGCCCTCTGGAGTCGCCCGCTGTGCACTGGCTCGGCCCGCAGGCACGTACACGACGCGGGCGCCGGCCTGAGACTCGGGATCGCTGGCGAAGACCATTGCCTCACCACCGTCGTACTGCCCGTCGAAGTAGAAGAACAGAAGCCGGCCGTCGGCCGGCAGCCCCATTTCGCCGACCACTCGTGGCAGCGCGGCGCAGTCGACGGAGGCGATGAAGCTCAACGACCCGTGCCCCTCCCAGACCGGCCACGCCAGCTCGTCGGGCAGTTCGGGCTCACCGCCCAGGTATCCGACCGCAGCCCTGTCGCCGTCATCGGCACTGATCAGCCGAATTCCCGGCCGCAGCAGCGACAACCACGTGTCGGCGACGTCAGCCGGTAGGTGCTCACGGGCCGCCGCCGCAAGATCGATCTGGCTGGACATGCCGAGCATCATGCCACCGCGCACCGACACGGGACGGTGCTGGCCCGCCCCGGCCTCACCGTCGGCTTGGCCCCGCTGCCGGCCGAGCCACAACACGGTTAGCCGGGCCGCAAGGGCAGCCCACCATACAGGCCCGGCTTACTCCATCCTCATCTGGTTGCCGACCACGCATGCGTACAGCCATGCTCCGCCTCGCCGAAAAAGGGCTCACAGCTCTACGAGGGCGTGCGCACCACCGCGAGCGCTACGGCGACAAAATCGGCGAACTGATCCCCCCAGTGACCCGGCCCGAGCCCTTGCCGACACCGCCTGGTGCGCACTGCGCGACCGGCTCACGCGACGGACGGAAGCGGTGACGTCGCCCAGGTGCGCACCCGCCGCTGCAATCCTGATCAGGCCGGTCGTCGCGCCGCTCGCGTTCGGCACGCTGCTACTGATTCTTCTGGCACGGCGAATCTGCTGGCTGACGTGACCGGCGCCCACACGCGGCGGCGCCCTACGGGTACACGATGGCGGTGGCGCTCTCGATGTGGGGGTTCGGCCGGTGGATGGCACGCTTCGAGCCGATGGTCGCGGTCGCCGTCGTGGGTCCGGCGGCGCTCGCGCCGGCCATCTCACCGGTAGGCGAAGACGAACCCGCCCTCGACGTCCGGGGCAGGACGGTGCATCATCTCGGCTTCGACGGTGAAGCCGGCGGCGTCCAGCCAGGCCGCGACCCGGTGCGGTGGGCGGCGGTGCACGTAGACGTTCATCGGGTGTCCCCCGTAGCCCTCCGTCTTGAGCCGGCTGCCATTACCGGCGTGGAACCCGAGCAGCATGACCCCGCCGGGCCGCAGCACCCGGTGGAACTCGGCGACGACCGTTGGGACCTCGTCGTCGGGGACGTGGATCAGGGAGAACCAGGCGAGCAGGCCGGTCAAGCAATCGTCGGCCAGTTCGAGGCGCGTCATGGAGCCGACCTCAAAGCGTAGGCCGGGATGGTCCCGACGGGCCACGTCGATCATCGCGGGTGACAGGTCAATGCCGAACGCGTCCAGGCCGATCCTGTACAGGTGGGCTGTGATCCGGCCGGGGCCGCAGCCGACATCGGCGACCGGCCCGTTCCCTTGGGCGCGGACCAGTTCGGCGAAGAGAGCGAGGATGCCCCGCTGGAACGGTTCGCGGGCGAGGGCGTCGCGGAGCAGGTCGGCGTAGCTGACCGCCACGGTGTCGTAGGAGGTCCGGGTGTCGTCGAGCCAACCGGGAACGCGCATGCGGTGCACGATAGCGCCGACGCGGCCAACGGCATCGGTCCGACCGACGCCATGATCGATCTGGTGCCCGAGCTCGTAGCCATGTTTCCCGAGGTCATGATCACGTGCACGGATTTGCCGAGATGAGGGCACCTGTACTGGGGCCAATTCGCCGGCGGTCGCCGGTAGGTGATCGACGTGTTGGCCGCAGCGTAGATGCGCGAGTTCGCCGAGCACCGCTGTGGCAGGCACGTGATGGTCAATGATCGACGACGCGGCCAAGGAAGCGCTCACCAGCCTCGGCGATGTCGTCGGTGGTCCACTCGAGGGCGGGCGCGGCGACCGTAATCTCGGTCATCGCCATGCCCGGTAGGTTTGTTTCCTGCCAGCCGGCGACAAACCACACCTTTTCCTCCTCGGCGAGTGCCAGCGCAGCGTCGTTGAGCGCTTGCGCCCGGTGGGGTAGCCAGAGGCGGAATCGATGGGTGTGCGGAGGTTCTGGATACACCCGCGCGCCGGGAAGCGCGGTGAGTGCCGCGGCGACTGTCCGCGCGTGCCGCACATACTCGGGGATGCGCGGCAGCTCCCTGTTCAGACCGGCGAGTGCGCTCAGAGCGGCTGGCCACTGCTGGAACACCTCGCCGCCGTAGCGGTGCCGCCAGATGCGGGCGTAGGAGGCGAGCTGCGTGGTGCCCGCGAGCGCGGCCCCGCTGATACCGCCGATCGTCTTATAGAACGAGACGTAGGTGCTGTCGGCGAGGTCGGCGATTTCGCTGAGGGTGTGCGCCAGGTGTGGGGTGGATTCCCAGATTCGGGCGCCGTCGAAATGTACGCGTGCACCGATGGCGCGCACTGCGGCGGATGCGGCGGCGAGCTCGTCCCAGGAGGGGAGGACGAAGCCGGCATCGCGCAGCGGGAGTTCGATGACGACGGTGCTCACGGGCTCGGCGAGCGCGGTGATCTCCTCGGCGGTGGGGTTGCGGGGCGCGGTGGTCGGCCAGGTACTGCGCAGGCCGCTCAGGTGGGCGTAGGCATGCCGTTCGTCCACCTCTAGGTGGCCGAGCGGGTGGAGAGCGACCGTCGGGTGCCCGCTGCGGTCAGCGCCATAGCGCAGCGCGACCTGCTGGGCCATCGTGCCGGTGGGGAAGAAGACGGCGGCCTCGGTTCCCAGCAAATTCGCCACGCGTTCTTCCAGCATGGTCACCGGGCCGTCGCAGTAGAAGTCGGGCTGACCGTCCAGATCACCACCTGCGTCCATGTCCGCGAGCCGCTCCCTCATGGTCGTGGGCCGGATGCCGGAAAGGATCTGGTCGCAGGCGCGCAGCGCGGCAAGCCGACGCTGCCTGGTGTTGTGGGACATCGGCGGATCGTCGCAGGCCAGCGCAACAGGGGCCAATCGGTTTTCCGGCGGCAGGCGATCAGCGTCGCGCAGTCAAGTTGCCGCCGAGCGGTCGCTACGACGACCGCATCTGCGTAATAGAGGACGTCGGCGACCAGCTACGGGTCTTTAGCGAACGAGCTGCCCCAGTCGGAGCCGGCCTGGCTGGACGACATCGGCGTAGGTCCCGAAGCAGGCTGCCCGCCCTAGCCCGGCCACAGGGATGCGGTAGTGCCGGGCCAGGGCGCTCAGCACGAAGAGGTCGGCCGGCAGCTCGGCCTGGGAGAGTCCGGGAATGACGCACCTCGGAGTGGGCAGGACCACCCGGAGCACGACATCGCCCAGACGTAGTTCCTGCCCCGGTTCGGGGTCACGCGGTGCTTCGATGACCAGGTTCGGGCGAAACCGCGCCGCGGCCACACTGACACCTCCCATGCGCTCACCCAGCAGAGACAGCGCACCGGTGGTCACGATATGAACGGCGCCGAAGTCGACGAACCGGCCGACCCGCCCCGCGCCCGCGATCGCCGTGATGGTTTCCTGACCGGGCCGGGCACCGGCCATCCAATCCGGCACCATGCCGACGTCATCAGGCAACGTCCGGTGCAGCCTCGCGTCGGGCGGCAGCTCGCGGCTCAGCCGCACCGGAAGGCCCAGGTGGTTGCTGAGTGCGGCATCCGCCGCGGCGCTTCCGGCTCGCAGCGAGGTGCCGTCGACATGCAGCGTCAACATCGTCTCCGGGCCGTCATCCCGCATGCTCGTACCGACATCGACCAGACGCCCCCATCGTCGTGGATGTTTGGCGCTGCCGACCGTCCCTTCCTGGCAGTCGATACAGACCCACCTCCGGTCGCCGCGCAGACCGGTCTGCTCGACATCAGCCGCCTGGAGAACCTCACCCCGGGCACTCTTGAGCGGGTAACGCCGGAGCGCGACAACCGTCTGCACGACGATCATGCTGCCTCACCGCCGCAAGCGCCTCGGACACGGGAACATCCGCTCATGCCGCCACCCGTGCGCGTCCCCTCCATGGCCTGTCTGTGCTGGCTGGAGGCCGTTAGGCTACACATATGGTCCGGGATGAACTGCTGCGGCTGCGAGCGAGGGCGGAGGCTGAGGCGGCGACGCTGGCCCAGGATCTGGAGGCGCTGTTCCTGGCATCGCGGGATTCGAATGCTGACGACGAGCACGACCCGGAGGGTGCCACCATCGGCTTCGAACGCGCCCAGTTGACCGCGCTGCTGGCCGGGGCGCGGGAGCGAATCGCCGACGTTGACGACGCGCTGCGTCGGGTGGACGAGGCGACCTACGGCGTCTGCGAACGATGCGGGCAGCCGATCGGCGATGAACGGCTCGCCGCGCGACCCTTCGCCCGCTTCTGCATGGCATGCGCATAGGGCATCAAGGAGAGTGAACACTGGGGGCGCTCACTAATTACAGCGAAGCGTTTACGCGGGCCACGACCAGATGCGCTCAACTGCCGCCGTCCGTGCTACAGAGCGTTCCGGCTTGGTCGGGACTGGGTTTGCTCTTCGGCCTGTTCGAGCCAGCCTCGGTACCAGCGCGTGAAGCCCGTCGGGCTCCCGTCGGGCTCGCGCAGAGGCCGGAACCCGCCGTCGCTGGCGGTGTCGTCCGCCCACATCTGACCGCGAGCTGGTCCACTGATGACGAGGGCTTCGCGGTAGGCGCACCCGAGGTGACAGAGATAAAGCAGCCCGATGGAGTGTTCGGGCGAGAAGGCGATGGCTTCGTGCTGCTGCCAGTAAGCGTCTTCAGCCTCGTTGAACTTGGCTTCGGAGTCGAAGTCCGCCTCATTGGGGGGATCCGGCAGGTCGCCTGCGGGGTTGAATGCATCGGTGTGCGGGAACGGCTGGCGCAACGTTTCCAGGTCGGTGAGTTCGGCGGCGTCGCCTTCCCACCGGCAGCCATCTGACCAGGGCTTCCTGGGCGGTGACCGCTTCGGCGGATCCGAAGGCCTCTGCCATGCTGGCTTCCGAGTGCCAGGCGGGCGACGACCTCCGCTCACTGCTGATGGGCGGGCGGTGCGCCGAGGAGATTATGCGGGTCGGTCCACAGACAATGTCTTGATGGAGCTGCGTCCCGAACTCTGCCCGCTGGTGGCCCCGGAGCAACGCATCGCCGACCTGTCTACCGCCGTAGCGACCATCGCGAAGCTGCTGGAGCGCGGCGAGTCGGCCGACTCGGCAATCGCCGCGTTCAACGCCGGCACGGGCCACGCCTACACCGCCTACGACTTCCGCATCTACTGGAAGTCTCGTAACGTCGAGGACTTTGCGATCGAGGCGGTCCGACCCGCTTCGCCGAAGGTCGAGAACGTCACCCGCGACGAGCTGATCGAGATCGTCCGCCGGATACAGCGCGCCGACGATGGCACCGACTACTACGTTCGCCTGCTGCACAGTCACGTCCTGTACCCACGAGTCAGCAGTCTGATCTTCTTTCCACCACCGGAGCTGGCCGATGCGCCCCCGGAGGACATCGTCGACGCCACCTTGAGCTATCAACCCATCGCGTTGTGGCAACGCCACTGGCCGTCTCGATGGCTTGTCCTCGGCGAGCCGGCATGTACTCATGCCGCCGGCCCATGGCCGCCGTCTTGGCCATCGGTCACGCTGAGAGACAAGACACTAGTGCTGCACCTTGGAAAACGCGGCGAAGTAGAGCGTTAGGTGCCGGGGACCCACGGCAGCCCCGCCGGGGATCGGGAAGCACGTGGGGAGCAGCCAGATAAGTGGCTGCAGCGTCTTGCGCGGGGCGGAAGTGGTCAGCATGCGGTGTGCCGAAAGACCGGGACCGCCTCTGAGCCGTTCGCCGTCGGGGTCGTCACAGGCCGCCCGCGCCCTCTCAGTGCCTGGCCTCCGCCGGATGTCACACCACGGACGGGGACCCTGGCGATGCCTCCGGGTGGCATATGCTGCGCCGGCACGACGGGGAGGGTGTCATGCGACGGTGGGCGGTACGGGTGGCGGTGGCCGCCCTGGCCGGGGCGGTGACGGCGATGGCGGGGTGCGGGGCACCGGCCGGGCTGGACGGCGACCTGACCGACGACTGGCGGCCCGCCGCGGCGGCCGTGCAGTTCACCCCGAAGGTGGGCGACTGCCACGTGATTCCCGAACCATCGAGTTACCTGACCAGCTACCAGCCGGTCGACTGCACGCGGCAGCACCTGCTGGAGACCTTCTACCTGGGCACTTTCACGGGCGCGGTAGCGGAACGGGAAAACCCGCCGCCGGTGGGCTCGGCGGTGCTGCGACCGGCGTTTGCCGAATGCGACGCGAAGGCGACCGCGTTCGTCGGTGGCGACTGGCGGGGCGCTCGCCTGACGGTGCAGGTCGCGCCCCCGTCTCCGGGCGGGTGGCAGGGTGGCAGTCGCTGGTTCCGGTGCGACATCTTTGAGCTGGACACGGCCGACGGCGGCTCCGCGCAACGGCATCCGGACGACCACCCGGTGCAGCACACCGGCAGCCTGCGGGACGCGCTGAAGGGCCCGTCACCGCTGGCCTTCGGGTGCCTGAACGAGGACCGGTACGGCGCCTTCGAGCAGACCGGCTGCGCCCGGCCGCACACGTTCGAGTACGTCGGCTCGTGGACGGCGCCCGACACCTCGTACGCGGACGCGAGCCGCGACGAGGACGGCGTGCACGCGAAGTGCCGGGCCCTCGTGGCCCGGTACGCGAAGGTCCCGGTCGACGGCGTGCTGCGCTACCGCACAGGCACCTCGTACCTGGTGCCGGCCGCGGAGGCGTGGGCGCGCGGTGACCGGGGGATCCGCTGCTTCTACTGGTCGGGGGGCCTGAAGGTGACCCGCTCGATCAAGGGCGGTGGCACAAAGGCGCTACCGATCCGCTGAGCCCGGTGCGCCGACGGAGGCGGAGGCGGGCGGGAAAATCGGGTGAGCCGGGCGGGTCCGGCCGTCCACCGTCGACCGGTGCTCCATCATCGCGCTCGGTCGCAGCGGCCTGCCGTCCGGCGCGGAGCCGACGGTGTAGCGAAATTCGACAACATGAGGCACCTCAAGTCGCGGACGGCGACCCCTTTTCTGCTTGATGTCATTGCCAGGAACCAGGGGGCTAAGGCCGGTCGGCCGAAGCGCTCTGATCGATAAGGCTCCCTCCTCAGCTACACGCAGCCGTCACGCCAAGCCCCTGCCACGACCAGCGGCAGCAGTCGATCTCGATGTCGCTGCCGACTTCTCCGAGGAGTTGCTGAACGCCTCTCCCTCCCATCGCCACTCGCCGTGCCTCCCCGCGCGTGACGCCTCGTGTCCGGTGAATGACTGGGTGCCGGAGACTCGTTGACGCTGTTGATCACAGTCCAGTACGGTTCGTGTTCGCACGAGAGCCGAACGACGTTCAACGGGGGAACATGAGCGGCTTCTACGTAGATCCGGCTGGCCTGAACGGGCTGTACAACACGTTGCATCGGGCATCCGGCGACGTCAACGACACACTCGCGTACGTCAAGCGGCATTGCGACCTGACCTTCGGCGCGGAAGGCCTGCTCGTCATCTTCGCCAGCCCCCACAAGCTGGTGTACGACCGGATGACGCAGGGCCTGCAACGGTTGGCGACGGTCACCCAGGGCGCCGCCACCCAGATCAACCTTGCCCAGCGCACCTACGCCACCTCCGACGCGGACTCGGCAAGCCGGCTCGACCAGACCTATCCGGGCGCGAAAGATCCGACAGCGGTGTGGAGTTCGCTCAGCACCGGCCGTCCCGACCTGTGGCCCACCGCGCCCCGGTCCCCATTCGCTGATGTAGCCGAGCCGACCAGCAAACTGGTGGCGCCCAACTACGCCACCGCGGTCGAGATGTGGAAGATCAACCCGCTCGCGGATCTGATCAGCCCAGCTGCCTGGCTGCGCCAAGTCAGCGTATGGCTGTTCGGCTACGACCCGTTCGAGGACTGGACCAAGCAGCTCAGCGGCGACTGGGACGCCTACATCCACTGCGCCGCAGCCTGGCGGATCATCGGCGACGCCCTACTCGACGTCGGCCGCAACCTCGTCACCGCCGCCGGCGACGTACCGGAGGTCTGGCGCGGCCGGGCCGCAGAGTCCGAGCAGGAGTTCCAGCTCAAGCTCGGCAACGCCGCCATGGCCCTGCACCCGACCTGTGACCAGTACGCCGAGCTCTACACAAAGGCCGCCGAGGCTGCCAAGCAACTCTTCGACGTCGTCAGCGGCCTCATCACCAAGCTCATCGACGTCCTGATCGTCATCAACCTGGCCTCGGCCGTCGGCACAGCGACCATCGAGACCGGGGTCGGGCCGGTCGTCGGTTACGGCGTCGCCGCCTACTACGCGTGGCAGGCGTACGACCTCTACAACGAAATCTCTGCCTTCTACGGCAATGCCGAGGCGACCTTCAAGGCGATCGCCGGCACCATTGGCATGATTCAGGCTGGCGCGGCCGTCGCCGCACTTCCCGACCTGACGCCCTACCAGCACCCCGGACAGCAGGGATAGGCCATGACCGACGAAATCCACCAACAGCCGCTAGCCCGCGCGGTCCTCACGACACTCGCCAAGAACCGCGGCGGCAACGACCCGCTGGGCTCCCTGTCCCGCACCGTCCTGCACGGCGAGGCGGACCTGCGCACGGCGGCGGCGTTCTCCTGGCACGGCCTTGCACTAGACGACGCCTTCACGGCCTCGCTGAACGAGCGCGACGCCCTCACGCGGGACGAGCGCGCCGAATGGGAACGGCAGGCGCAGCAGCTTCGTGAAGCGGGCACGGCGCTAACCGTCGAGGTGCAGCCTCTCGACAGCGCCACCAGCGAGGGCCGGGAGCAGGGGCGGTGAACGCCCGCATGCGATGGAGACTGGCCGTCCCACTGATCGGCCTGAGCCTGCTGATGGCAGTCCCCGCCATCTACGGCACCTGGGCGTTCTGGTCCGATTTCGGAAACACCTATCGGTCGCTCAGCGTCATTATCTGCCTGGCTCTGCTTTCACAGCTGGCCTTGGCGATGTCGATCGGCGTATGGCCAACTCGGGATGTGCCCTGGCTGCGGATCGGACTGATGGCGGTCACATTCCTGGTGGCTTGCGGTGTTGCGGCGGTGCGGAGGTCGGTCTGACATCGACCGCACCGAAGCTCGCCGCTGATCGGCCACCGGACATGCGGCGCCGAGGTCCCAAACTTGTCGTACCGCTCACCGGCGCGTCTGGCCACCTCGGCTGGCGCACACCACACGAGGTCTTCCACTCCGCTCTGGCAGCCTGATCGTGAGACAGCGTGGCAACGATGGCTCGGAATTCACCCTGGAACCCACGCGTCGCCAGGGGGTGCTCACTGGTCGACCCTGGCCGGTCGGATAGCCGGTCAGGACGTGCCAGCTGATCAGCGAGAGATGCCAGCCACTGGCACGATAGATTCATGCCCTCCCTCCGTACGCCGTGAAGGCCGTACGCCTGGCCGACGCCGCGCACGAGCTGGCCCGCGCTGCGGACGCCGACGGCCAGGGTGCGGCAGCCGCGAAGCTGCGAGAGGCCCTGACGGGGCAGTACGAGTCGGCGCAGGTGCTGGCCCTTGTTGCCTGGTCGGGGTAGGCAGAGCGCCGCTTGCCTTCCCCGCCCGCACACCCCAACGCATTTATTGCAAGCGAAGCCAGCCTGTGCAACGAGTCGGCCCTTGGCTGTCGCACACGGGATGCTGATCCTCGTCGGCTCAACCTTCGAGCACATGGAGGGCACCAATGGCTACAGGCACCGAAACGACGGCAATGATGGCTGTCAACCAACAGGAAGAACCAAGCCGGCGACGACGGATCACGAAGCAACGCATTGCGACCATGTTCGCGACACTAGCAATTGCCGTCGGCGCAAGGGTCTGCTGCACCGATAGGTGACATCTGAGATGGCTTGCCCTATGGGCAGGCTGGAAGGATGTCGCTGTGCCCAAGCCCTACCCCCGAGAGTTCCGGGATGATGTCGTGCGTGTCGCCCGTAACCGTGAGGCGGGAGTGACCGTCGAGCAGATCGCCAACGACTTCGGGGTGCACCCGATGACGTTGTTCAAGTGGCTGCGCCAGGCCGATAGCGACGCCGGCGCCGAGCCCGGGACGGCCAGCAGTGACTCGGCCGAGCTGCGCGAAGCGCGCAAGCGGATCAGGCTGCTGGAGCAGGAGAACGAGGTCCTGCGCCGGGCCGCTGCCTACTTGTCGCAGGCGCATCTGCCGGGAAAAGGCTCTACCCCCTCGTGAGCGAGCTGGCCGCCGACGGGATCCCCGTGGCGGTGACGTGCCGGGTGTTGAAGATCGCTCGCCAGCCCTACTACCGGTGGCTGGCCCGACCAGTCACGACCGCCGAGCAGGTGGCGGCGTATCGGACCAACGCGTTGTTCGACGCTCACCGCGATGATCCGGAGTTCGGCTACCGGTTCCTGGTCGACGAGGCCCGCGCCGCCGGGCAGTCGATGGCCGACCGAACCGCGTGGCGGATCTGCTCCGGTAACGGCTGGTGGAGCGCCTTCGGCAAACGCAGACGTCGCGGCAAGGGCGGCAAGGCCGGACCGCCGGTGCACGACGACCTGGTCCAGCGGGACTTCACCGCCGACGGCCCGAACCGGCTGTGGCTGGCCGACATCACCGAACACCACACTGGCGAAGGCAAGCTCTACCTCTGCGCGATCGAGGACGTCTGGTCCAACGGCATCGTCGGCTACTCCATCGACTCCCGAATGAAGTCCCGCCTCGCGGTCGCCGCGCTGGACAACGCCGCCGCTCGCCGCGGCAACCTGGCCGGCTGTGTCTTGCACACCGACCGCGGGCCGCCCAGTTTCGATCCAGGAAGATGCAGCGCGCTCTGGACCGTCACCGGATGGCCGGCTCCATGGGCCGCGTCGGCGCCGCCGGCGACAACGCCGCCATGGAATCGTTCTTCGGCCTCCTGCAGAACAACGTCCTGAACCGACGATCCTGGGCCACCCGCGAGCAACTACGGATCGCGATCGTGACCTGGATCGAACGGACCTACCACCGCCGCAGACGGCAGCGGTCGCTGTCCCGGTTGACCCCCGTTGAATTCGAGACCATCATGCACCCGCCGGCCAGTCAGGCCGCGTGACTACACCTGTCACCTAGCGGTGCAGCAGACCCCCGCGCTCCGCAGATACCAGGCGACCGGGTCCTGAGTGGTCTTCCGCGCTCCCGAGGGTGGCGTCATCCGTACGCTGTTCACGAACCAGGCGCCCGTAAATCCTTCCGGCACTGCTCCGGCAGGGCGGAGATCCACTCAACTGGATAGGTCTCCACCGGCGCCGGCGGCGTTCCGTCCTCTCGAAAGTGACGGTTGATGGATCGACCGTCACTCATGTAGTTTCACTTGTCATGCCGAGCAATACGGGGGCTGGGCGATGAGACAGTTGCTCTTGCATTTTCGATTCCTGCGCGCTTCTGCATCCATAATCCGCACCGGACGCGGACCGGCCACCGCCGTCGCGCTGGCGTCGCCGGGTGGCCGATGAGCGCCAGTGGCGGAACCACCACTCGGGGAGCGGCCATCCGGGTGGCCGACCTGGTCAAGCGGTTCCGCTCGGGCGACGAAACGATCGTCGGCGTCGACCGGATCACCCTTGACGTGCCGGCGGGTGCCACCGTCGCGGTGACCGGCCCGAGCGGTTCGGGCAAGTCCACCCTGCTGCATCTGATCGGCGCGATCGAACGCGCCGACGAGGGCCGCATCGAGGTCGACGAGGTGGCGGTGACCGCTCTGTCGGGCAGGCGGCTCGCCGACTACCGCAGAGGGACCGGTTTCGTTTTCCAACGATTCCACCTGCTGCCCGCCCTGTCCGCGCTGGACAACGTTCTCTCGCCACTGCTGCCGTTCCGGGCCGGGCCCGACGAGGTCGACCGGGCCCGGAACCTGCTGTCCGAGGTGGGGCTGGCCGGCCGGGAGCGCGCCATGCCCGGACAGCTTTCCGGCGGTCAGCAGCAGCGGGTCGCCATCGCGCGGGCCCTGGTCGGCCGGCCCCGGCTGCTGTTGGCCGATGAACCGACCGGCAACCTGGACTCGGCCACCGGCGCCGCAATCATCGATCTGCTCTGGCGGCTGCGCGACGAGCACGGCATGACCCTGCTCATGGCGACCCACGAGGCGTCCCTCGCGGACCGCTGCGACCGGACCGTCGAGATTCACGACGGGCGGATTGTCTAGCGCCGACGCATCGGCGCGGAAACGGGGGTGAGGCGATCGGGAACCGACAGCGTCACGAATTTCTACAACGCTCATCGACAGCTCGATCAGAAGGAGTGGAAATGGTACGAATGCTCGAAGCGGCAGCGGACCGGGTACTCAGCATGTTCGTTCCGAAGCTGACGGCACAGGCGGCCAGCACCGCCTGCAGCTGCTGGACGGAGTACTGCAGCTGCACCAGCGGTTACGTCCGGGTCCGGGACTGCTGCAAGGGCTGCGACAGCACCGGTACGACCTGCGGCTACTGCCGCACCACCACCACGCGCTGCTGACCTGACGCGCGATAGCGATTACGACACCGTCCCGGCCGGCCGTAGGTCGGCCGGGACGGCCCGTACTGCCTGAGCGGAGAAGCTCCCACCCATGTTGCGGATGGTCTGGTCACAGCTACGGCACACCCGCGGCCGGAGCCTGGCGGTGTTCGCCGCCGTGCTGGTCGCGACCACCGGGTTCACCGTGCTCACCGGTGTCGCAGCCACCTCGCGGCTGGTCGCCCGCGGCTCCATCGACGGTCAATTCCGGCCGTCGTACGACATCCTGGTCCACCCGTCGGGGCCCGGCGGCGGTCTGCTGCACCAGGACCGGCCCACCGCAGCCTACGGCGGCATCACTCTGGACCAGTGGCGGCGGATCGAGCGCATCCCCGGGGTCGAGGTGGCCGCCCCGTTGGCGGTCCTCGGGCTCGCCGACATCCGACCCGACCTGCGGGTCGACGTGACCGACCAGGTCGACCGGACAGCCGAGCGGCAGGTCATCGAGGTCGCCCCCCGGATCAGCGCAGATCGTGGGCTGAGCACGCTCGCCGCCGCCCCCACCTACGTGTACGTGTCCCGCCGCCCCCTGCTGCCACTGTCCCAGATCAGCGGCGACCAGCGCGTGTTCGTCTACACCGACGGCACCCGCATCGACCAGACCACCTCCGCCGCCGAGTGCCCGGGCACCGGTGGGGGAGGCGCCCTGGAGGTGCAGCCCGACGGGCGGCGCCTGCAGGTGTGTGCGACCGCCGTGGGCAGCTTCGAACCGGGCACCCAACGGACCAAGATCAGCGCGCTGCAGGCTTACCAGCTGCTCCCCGACGGCACCTTCCGGTTGGCGTCCGTGATCACACTCGGCCGCCCCGCCGCCGCCATACCCGCCACCGCCCGACTGGAGCTCCGGCTACCCGCGGTCGTACCGATGCTCGTGGCCGGAATCGACCCCGCGGCCGAGGCACGTCTGGCCGGCCTGAACCGGGCGGTACGCCAGGGCCGCTACCTGACCGGCTCCGACACCATCGGCCCCGCAACCAGGAGCACATCGACGTCCCCGTTCACACCGGTCGGCCCGGCAGGCCGGGCACTTCCGGTACTCGCCGCCACGGACCTCGCGGTCGACGAGCAGATGAACCTCGCCGTGTCCCGACTCACGGGCCAGACCGCCCGGCGGGTGCCCGGCTCCACAACAGAAGCGCTGTGGCCACTGCTGCACGACTCGACGAGGACACCCCCACAGGCGGCCGCATACGACCTGGGACAGCTCTACCGGGCCCGACTCGACGCAGCCCTGGCCGGCAACACCCCCCTGTCCGGCGTACAGACCCTGCTGCGGCCCGCACCACCGGCCTACACGCCACAACCCGACGGCACCGGCCGGATACTGCCCCGGGCCGGTGAACCCGGCTCCACCGACCAGGCCATCGACGACCTGTGGCGGGACGCCTGGTTCAGCACCGGCGGCGTCGGCACCGGAGAGCCGATCATCCTGAACGGGCAGAGCGAGGAGTGGTCGATCACCCCCGTGGGCAGCTTCGCACCCGACGCCCTCCCCACCGCCGGCGGCGCCGCCCAGCAGGCCCTCGACCTGTATCGCCCGGCCGCGCCGGTGGGCGGCGACCCCCGTACCCGGCAACTGCTCGCCGACCGTCCACTACTACCCGGCGACGACCCGCTGGGCTACCCGCCCCGCCCACCCCACCTGCTGACCACCCTGACCGCCACCCACGACCTGTACAAGAGCGTCGGGTCACCGGCGGCGGACACACCGCTGAGCTCCGTCCGGGTCCGGGTAGCGGGCATCGACCGGTTCGACGAGGTGGCCCGGGAACGCGTCCGGCTCGTGGCCGACGAGATCGTCCACCAGACCGGACTGACCGTCGAGATCGTGCTCGGCGGCTCCACCGTACGCAGCCCCGTGCTGCTGCCCGCCAACCATCTCGGCCGTCCCGACCTGACCGTGGCCGAGGCCCGCACCCGCAAGGGCGTGGCCGCCGAGATCGTCACGGCCGTCGACCGCAAGAACATCATGCTGCTCGGACTGCTACTGGTGGTCTGCGCCCTGCTGGTCGGCAACGCGGTGTCCACCGCCGTCCGCGCCCGCCGCCGCGAACTGGCCATACTGGCCTGCGTCGGCTGGCCCGGCTGGCGACTGAGCCAGCTGGTCCTCACCGAAACCACCACCCTCGGCCTCGCCGCGGGCCTGCTCGGCGCCGGCCTGTCCGGGCCACTCGGCCACCTGGCCGGCGTCCAGGTCTCCGGCACCGTCGTCCTACTGTGCATACCGATCGCGGTGCTACTCACCGCGGTGGCCGGCGTGCTACCGGCGATCCAGGCCGCTCGCACCCGATCAGCCGAGGCGCTCCAGGCAGCCCCCGCGCCGGCCCGACGGTCCGCCCCACGGCGGACCTTCGCCGGACTCGCCGTGGCCAATCTGGTACGGGCGCCCGCCCGCACCCTCGCCGGAGCGGTCAGCCTTGCCGCCGGTGTCGGCGCGGTCACCTTGATCGCCGCCTCGCTCTGGGCGTTCCACGATGGCATGGTGGGCTCCCTGCTCGGCCAGGCCGTGTCGGTGCAGGTACGCGGAGTGGACCTGGTCGCGGTCGGTGGGGTGCTGCTGTTCGGGCTGCTCAGCGTGGTCGACGTGCTCTACCTCAACGTGCGGGAACGGTCAGCCGAGTTCGCCACCCTCCGGGCCGTCGGATGGCCGGACTCCGCACTCAACCGGCTGCTCGTCTACGAAGCCCTCGGCCTCGGGGTGCTCGGTTGCGTCCTCGGGACCGTGGCGGGCCTCGGATCGGTGGCCCTGCTGGTCGGCCACCTCGACGGCCGGCTGGCGGTCCTGGCGCTGGCCGTGACCGCCGGGGCGCTGCTGCTGACCGTGCTCGCCGCCCTGGTCCCGGCGATCCTCATCCGACGGCTCCCGACCGCCGCCCTGCTCACCGAACAATGACCACCATCGCACCGGACGACCGGCCGGCGGCCGGATCGACCCACGGGGAGGAACCATGACGTACCTGGTGACCGCACTGGTCGTAGTCGCGGCGCTGTGCCTGTTCAACCTGCTGCTCTCCTTCGGCATGATCCGACGGCTGCGCCAGCACACCGAACTGCTCAACCGGCCGCTGCACGAGCCGGCAGAACGGGACCTGGTCCGCCCCGTCGGGTCCACCGTGGGGGAGTTCGCCACCACCACCGTCGACGGCGAGCCCGTGTCCCGGGACTCGGTCGGGGCCGCAGCCCTGATCGGCTTCTTCTCCGTGACCTGCCCGGCCTGCCGGGAACGCAAGCCGGACTTCCTGGCCGGTGCCCCCCGGTACGCCGCCGCCGGCTGGACCGTCCTCGCCGTGGTCGTCGGTGACCCGGCAACCTCGGCCGAACTGGTCAGCGAACTACGACCCGCCGGGACAGTGCTGGCCGAGGACGTCGGCGGACCGGTGGGGGAGGCGTTCACCCTGACCGGCTACCCGGCCTTCGTCCTGGTCCGGGACAACCAGATCGTCGCCAGCTCGTTCGATTTCCACCAGCTGCCACCCGCCGACGCGCCGGTCGCATCGGCGACCGGGCTGGCCTCCTGACCGTGACCCGAGCGATCCTCCGCCGCCGCTCCTGCCGGCGGACCGACCCCGGCAGGACGGCGGCGGGGACACTGTGGCGCGCCGCGATCGGCGCCACCACGGTCGCCGCCCGTTCCTCCCCGCCGGTGCTGGCGGCGGTGCTGGTGCTCACCCTGCTCTCCGGCGCACTGCCGATCGCCGCCGCCTGGCTGACCAAACTCGTCCTCGACCGGATCGTCGACCACCAGCCGGGAACGGCCGACCTCATCGGTCTGGCGCTGGGACTGGCCGGCGCCAGCCTGATCGTCGGAGTGATGCCCCACCCACTCCGGTATCTGCACGCCGAACTGGGACGGCGGATCGCCCGCACGGCCCAGGACCAGCTGTACCGCGCGGTGAACGGCTTCACCGGGCTGGCCCGGTTCGAGGACCCCCGATTCCTCGACCGGCTCCAACTGGCCCAGCAGGCCGGCGCCGGTACCCCGGAACAACTCGTCGCCGGCGCAGCGAACCTCCTACGCGGTGTCGCCGTGGTGAGCGGCTTCCTCGGCTCCCTCGTGACGATCAGCCCCACCATGGCGGTGGCCGTCTCGCTGGGGGCGGTGCCGGTACTGCTGGCCGAACTGTGGCTGTCCCGCCGTCGCGCCGAAACCGCACTGCAGGTCAGCCCCTACGACCGGCGCGAATTCTTCTACCGCAACCTGCTGTCCAGCCTCCAGGCGGCGAAGGAGATCCGCCTCTTCGGCATCGGTGACTTCCTGCGGGACCGGATGCTCACCGAACGAACCCGTTCCGACCATGCCCGCCGCAACATGGACCAGCGGGAAGCGCTCATCCAGACCCTGCTGGGACTACTGGGCGCCGGCATCGCCGGAGCAGGGCTGGTCTGGGTGGTCCAGGCCGCCGGCACCGGCCGACTCACCATCGGTGACGTACCCATGTTCGTCGCGGCGCTGGCAGCCGTCCAGGGCGGCCTGGCCGGCCTGGTCACCGACGTCACCACCACCCACCACAACCTGCTGCTGTTCACCCACTACCAGGCCGTGGTGAACGCCGGCCCGGACCTGCCCGCCCCGGACCGGCCGGCCGTCCTACCACCGCTGCGCACCGGCATCGAGCTCGACGACGTCTGGTTCCGGTACGACGATGACCAGCCATGGGTGCTGCGCGGGGTCACCCTGACCGTCCGGCACGGCGAGGCACTCGCCCTGGTCGGCGCCAACGGCGCCGGCAAGAGCACCCTGGTCAAGCTGCTCTGCCGCTTCTACGACCCGACCCGAGGCACCATCCGCTGGGACGGCGTGGACCTACGGGACATACCGGCCGCCGAGCTGCGCCGACGGATCGGCGCGACCTTCCAGGACTACATGCACTATGACCTGACCGGAGCGGAGAACATCGGCCTCGGCGACCTGAACAGCCTGCCCGACCGGGCGCGGATCGAGAACGCCGCCCGTCTGGCCGGAATACACGACACCCTCCACACCCTCCCGCACGGCTACGACACGCTCCTGAGCCGAACCTTCATGAGCGGCGCGGAGAACAACACCGTACGCGTAGGCGTGACCCTCTCCGGCGGACAGTGGCAACGACTCGCCCTCGCCCGCGCATTCCTGCGGAACCGCTGCGACCTGCTGATCCTCGACGAACCGAGCGCCGGTCTCGACCCCAACGCCGAAGCGGAGATCCACCACGCCATGCGCGAGCACCGGGCCGGCCGAACCACTCTGCTGATCACCCACCGGCTCGGTGCGGTCCGCGACGCCGACCTGATCGTCGTACTACGCGACGGTCGGGTGGCCGAAACCGGCCGACACGACGACCTGCTGGCCGCCGACACCCAGTACGCCCGCATGTTCGTCCGGCAGGCCAGCGGCTACCGCGAACCCGACCCGGCACTGCCGCAGGCGGCGGAGTGATCCCGCTCTGCTGGGCTGCGGCAGTGACACTGCTGGCCGGCGCACTGGGCGGCTGGTGGCTGCGGCGACGGTTCCTGCTGGTCACCGTCGAAGGGCGCAGCATGGAACCCGGCCACCGGCACGGGGACCGGGTCCTGGTTGACCGGCGCCGCACGGGCAGCGTCCACGTCGGCGACATCGTGGTGATCGATCGGGACCACGCATCGGACCGACCGGGCCAACCGATGATCAAACGCGTCGCGGCGCTGCCCGGTGACCAGGTACCGCCCGAGGTGTGCGCCTTCCAGCACTGGCCGCTGCAGAGCCGAGTGCCTCCCGGCCAGCTGGTCCTGCTCGGCGACAACCCGGCCGGCAGCCTCGACTCCCGCCAGCGCGGATTCTTCCCCACCAGGCAGTTCCTGGGGGTGGTCGTCCGCCACCTGCACCGGAACCAGCAGTTCCACACCGACCAGGATGGCGCGCGGAAATTCTCCAGCGCGGCGGAGGAATGACGGAGGCCGTCATGTCGTACGTGTCGCTCGGACTACTGGCAGCACTGTGGTGGGTGTTCACCAGCTCCAGCTGGAGCAAGATACGCAGCCCTGCGGACCAACGCGCGTTCGCCGACTCACTACGCCCGCTGCCGCTACTGCCCGCACGCCTGGTGAGCCCGGTAGCTCTTCTCGTCACGACCACCGAACTCGGACTCGTACTCGGCACCGGCTGGTCGATGGTGGTCCTGACGGCCGGCTGGCCCGCCGCGCGACCGGTCGGGGCGCTCGTGCTCGCCGCCACGTTCCTGCTGCTGACGGGCCTCACCGCCGGCGTGATACTGGCGGTGCACCACGACACGGGAGCACGCTGCGCCTGCTTCGGCGCCACCCCACAGCCGCTCGGGTGGCGACACGTCACACGAAACACCATCCTGCTCGCGATGACCACTGCTGCCGGGGTGACGGTCGCGGTCACCCGGCCCCATCCGCTTCCGCTGGCGGGAGCGCTGATCAGCGTCGCGGCCGGATGGACCAGCGCGCTGATTCTGGTCCGCCTCGACGATCTGGTGGACCTGTTCCTACCCACGCCCGCCACCCGGCCAGGCCCGTCCACCCGCCACCGACCCTGACGGCTGAGACCTCGGATCCAGCGGCGGCAGATGTCCCGCTGACCTGGTTGCGCGCAACCGCCGGATTGCCGAGGCCGCGCTTCGGCCGAGCTGTTCCACATCATCGCCGTGCTCATCCGACGCCTGACCGCGCACGGGCCCGTCCTGGCTCTGCCCCGCTACGACGGCCACGAACGTCAGTGGACAGCCCCGCTGCCGCACCTCTTCCAGCGCCGGACCGGCATGCTGCGCATGGTGGTCAGCACCGGCACTGTCCTCAACACGATCCGCCGCCGCTGCGAGATCATCGGCGAAACCGACCCCGCCTTCCGCGGGCTGCACTTCACCCCGCACGACTTCCGCCGGCTGTTCGCCACCGCTCTGGTCAACAACGGCCTGCCGATCCACATCGGCGCCGCGCTGCTCGGCCACCTCAACCTGCAAGTCACCCGCGGTTACGTCGCCGTCTTCGACGACGACGTAACCCGCCACTACCAGGCCTTCCTCGCCCGCCGAGGCCAGCAGCGACCGGCGGAAGAATACCGGCCGGCGACCGACGACGAGATGGTCGAGTTCGAGGAGCACTTCGACAAGCGCAAGGTCGAGCTCGGGTCTTGTGCGCGCCCTTACGGCACGCCATGCCAGCACGAGCACGCCTGCATCCGCCGCCCGATGCTCAACGTCAACCCGAAGAAGCTGCCCCGGCTCGCCGAACTGGAGAAGGACTTGGTCCTGCGCCGGGAACGAGCACAAGCCGAAGGCTGGATCGGGGAGTTCGAGGGGATCGACCTGACGCTGCGTTTCCTTGCGGACAAACAGCAACAGGCCAACCGGCTGCAGAAGATTACCGGCACCGTAGGCCCCGGCATGCCGAGCCCACGACCGGTCGAGATCGGAGACAACGAACCGCGGGAACGGTAGGACGAGCGTCTCCCGGAGGAGGTGAGGAGTGTCCCGGCGGAGTGGATCATCGCTGGCCGGGACGCGCTCCGGTGTCGACAACGGCGCGCGCATCGTCTGAGAGGTCGGTCTAGGCCCTGTCCTGTCGATCATGGGAGCCAGATGATGGCGGCGATGAGGACGAGGCTGGCCTGGTAGAGGGATGCGCGTTTGGCGTAGCG
>NZ_JBEXGL010000033.1:0-53252 GCF_040607315.1 Micromonospora sp. NPDC005305
CCGCATCGACAAGGTCGCCGGCTACGGCGAGGCCGACGTGGCCCGGTTGCTGGCCGACGCGGGGATCGTTCGCAACCGGGCCAAGGTCGAGGCGGGCTGCGCCGGGGCCGGCGGCTCGTCGTCGAACCGGGGGCGGGTGAAGATCGTGGTCTCGTCCTCGCCGTGCGAGCGGAACCAGACCGCCTCCATCTCCCGGAAGATCGGCGCCTCGGCCCGGCGGGCCGACCGGGCCACCACCGGGGCCGCCGGGGCGGGCTCGACCGCCGGGGCCGGCGCGGCCGGCTGGTAGGCCGGCGGCGCCACCGGGGCAGCCGTCGCCGCCTCGCCGCCCGGTGTCCGGTGGGGCAGCGGATCGAGAGCGGGGTGCGCGGCCGTCGCCCCGCCCACCGACCAGCCGGCGCCGGAGACCGGGGCCGGGGCGACGGGGGCGGGCGGCGCGGGCGCCGGCACGGTGGGCAGCGCGCCGGTCCCGCCGAACTGCACGGCCGGGGCGGTGTCCCGGGCCTCGGCGGGCGCCTGCCAGCGGGCCGGCGGCGGCGTGGCGGTGCTGCGCCACTGGTCGGCCAGGGTGGCCGTGCCGGCCCGGCCCGCTCCGGCCAGCGCGTCGGCGGCGCCCACCTGGCCGAGCGGGGACTGCTCGACGGCGAGCGGCTGGCGCGGGCGGGTCAGCGGGGCCTGACCCCGGTTCGCCGGCAGCACCACGGTGGCGTTCGGCAGGGTGACCTGCGCGACGGTGCCGCCCTCGACGTTGCGGCGCAGCTCCACCCGGATCCCGTAGCGGGACGCGAGCCGGCTGACCACGGCCAGGCCCATCAGCCGGAACGCGGCCACGTCGACCGTGGGCGGGGCGGCCAGCCGGCGGTTGAGCGAGTCGAGCTGTTCGTCGCTGAGCCCGAGGCCGCGGTCCTCCACCTGGATGAGCACGTAGTCGCGGATCCGGCGACCGTCGGCCACCACGATGGTGTTCGGCGGCGAGAACCGGGTGGCGTTGTCCAGCAGTTCGGCGACCAGGCGGACCACGTCGTTGACCGCGTGGGCGGCGACCGAGATGTCGGTGTCGACCGTGCCGAACTCGATCCGGTTGTAGAGCTCCACCTCGGACTGGGCGGCGCGCAGCACGTCGACCAGGAGCGCGTCGTCGCGGCGCGGCACGGCCGAGTCGGCCCCGGCCAGCACCAGCAGGTTCTCGTCGTTGCGGCGCATCCGGGTGGCCAGGTGGTCCAGCTCGAAGAGCTGGGCCAGCCGCTTGGGGTCCTCCTCGCTGCGCTCGATCGCGTCCAGCTCGCCGATCATCCGGTCGACCAGGCTCTGCGAGCGGCGGGCCAGGTTGAGGAACATGGCCGAGACGCTGGTCCGCAGCGCGGCCTGCTCGGCCGCCACCCGGACCGCCTCCCGGTGCACGACGTTGAAGGCCGACGCCACCTGGCCGACCTCGTCGCGGTTGGTCAACCTGATCGGGTCCCGGACCTGCTGGACGATTTCGTCCACGCCGCCGTCGCCGATGGCGTTGACGTTCTGCAGCCGGCTCACCGCGTCGGGCAGGTCGTGGTTCGCCACCGCCAGCGCGCCCTCGCGCAGCCGGCGCAGCGAGTCGTTGAGCGAGCGGGCCAGCACCACGGCCAGCGTCACGGCGATGGCCAGGGTGAGCAGCACCAGCAGGCTCTCCACGACGGCCTGCCGGATGACGTCGCTGCGTACCGCGTCGGCGTCGGCGAGCAGCTCGTCCTGGAGCTGGATCTCGGCCCACCGCATCAGGTCTCCGACCGCGCCGACGGCCGCGGCGGCCTCGTCCCGCGTGACCAGCGGCACCTGCCCGACCGAGCGGGAGATGTCGTTGGCGACCCGGTCGGAGAGTTGCACGGCGTCACCGGAGACGGTGCGGTCCACGAGGGACCGCTGGGCCGGCTCGGCGGCCCGGGAGAAGGACAGCAGGGCCTCCTGCTGGCCGGTCAGGGTGGCCACGAAGGAGGAGAACTGCTCCTCGTCGATCTGGCCGGTGGACAGCGCGGTGAAGGCGACCGCCTCCTCCTCGGCGACCTCCGCCTTGGCGTGGGCGAAGGCGGCCACCGCGCGGCGGGCGTCGGCCAGGCCCTCCGCGCCGGGCTGCTGGGCCAGCGTGTCGCCGTACGCGACGAGGTCGTCGAGGATGATGCCGTAGCGCAGGCTCGCCTCGGAGACTGGCATCTGCTGCCGGTCCAGCACCTCCTGGCGGGTGCCGTTGAGCGTCGCCAGGTGGTCGTCGATCACCTTGAGCCGGTCGCGCACCGAGGCCGGCACGTCGCCGACCCTGCCCCGCTCGTCCTGGTAGGCCGTGATCCGCTCGTCGGTGCTGCGGACCCGCAGGTTGTAGGCGTCCGGCTTCTGGTTCGGAGCGACCAGGAAGGACGCCGCCGCCATCCGTTCCTTGTGCAGGTCCTGGGTGAGCGCGGAGACGTCGATCGACAGCGCGGTCATCGACCGGATCCGGTTGGCCTCGTACGCGCCCTCGCCGACCGAGACGAGTCGGATAGTTGCCAGTGCGATGACAGCCGCCACGGGAACGACGAGGATGAGGGCGAGCTTGGAGCGGATCCGCGCGTCACGCAGCCGAGGCAGCCGCCGTCGCCGGTTTCGCTGATCGGGGTCGGGGCTCTCGGGCAGGGCCGTAGGTCCGGTGCTCACGACATCGCCTCCGTCGTTTCTTCCACGCCTGACCCGCCGACCCGTGCCTGGTGCAGCGGCCAGCGCCACGCGCGGCACGGCCGCGATTTCATCAGACGAGATCCTGTTTGGGAAGCGGCCGTGAGGAAGGAAACGGTCAGGGCTGACCCAACCCGTGATCCGATCACCTAATACCTTCTTTTCTCCGGCCCCCTGAACAGGGCATGTGACTCCAGAGTGGTCAGACGTATCTGCGCAGTAATTGTCGGTTAACGTTCCGTGTCCCCAGCATGTGGGACGGCCGTCCCGAAACGACTGCCGACATCCGCGCTTGACCACAGGGCCCGGCATTGGCAAGGTTTTGCAGGCTTCGCGCACACCGTACGGCACACCAATCCCGATCCTCCACTGAGGACGGACGAGCGGCGGTGTTCGGGCGCTGGCCCGCGCCGCACCTGGAGGACTGAGTTGAGCCCCATCCGCTCCGCGAGCATCGCGGTGCTCGCATCGGCCGTGCTGGCCACCACGCTCACCGGCTGCGAGTTCGGCGGGGAGCCGCAGGACAACACTCCGATCGTGATCGCCGCGGACCTGGAACTGTCCGGCGCCTCCGCGTCGGTCGGCAAGGTCTACCAGCGGGCCCTGGAACTGAAGGTCCAGCAGTTGAACTCCTCGGGCGCGCTGGGCGGCCGGAAGATCGAACTGAAGGTGAAGGACAACCGCTCCGACGCCGCGGAATCGTTGCGGAACATCAACGATTTCAGCGGTGACTCGCGGGTCAGCGCCATCATCATGGGCGGATGCAACGAATGTGCGATCGGCGCCGTCCGCACGATTGGTGAGAAGCGCATTCCCACCATCGCTCTCGCCTCCTCCGGGGAGATCACCGAACCGGTCGCCGAACGCCGCTATGTCTTCAAGCTGGCACCGAATGCGGCCGACAGCGCCGCCGCCCTCACCACCGAGCTGATCCGCCGCAACATCCGCAAGGTGGCCGTGCTGCACAGCGCCGACAAGTACGGCGAGGAGGGGCTGGCCGCGTTGAACAGCGAGTTCACCAAGGCCGGCGTCAAGCTGGCCCGCGCCCAGTCGGTGCGGACCACCGACACGGAGGTCAGCACCCAGATCGCCAACCTGACCGCCAAGAAGCCCGAAGCCCTGATCGTCTGGACCCCGCCCGAGCAGGCGTCGCTGGCCGCCGCCACCGCACGGCAGAGCCGCTACGCGGGCGCCCTCTTCTTCGACGCCTCGGCCGCCGGTGACCTCTTCCTGGGCGCCTCCGCCCGATCCACCGAGCGCACCACGCTGATCTTCACCCAGACCATGGTGATCGACGACGTCATCGCCACCACCCCGGCCAAGGCCGCCCGGCGGCAGTGGTTCCAGGAGTACACCGCCCGCTTCGGCGGCTACAACGGCTTCTCCTCGTTCGCCGCCGACGCCGTCCAGCTCATCGCCGACGCCGAACTGCGGGCCGGCGGCAAACCGGGCGAGGTGGACCGGGGCGCCCTGCGCGAGGTCCTCGAGACCGCGCAGCTCGACGGCCTCTCCGGGCCGATCCGGATGACCCCGGACAACCACTCCGGCCTCATGCCCCAGGCGCTGACCACGCTGGTGGCGCGTGGCGGCCGCTGGCGCCTGGCCGGTTGATCGCGACGGGTTCCCGGCAGGAGGCGGGGACGCTTCCTGCCGGGAGCAGCGGTCAGCGGGCCGAGGTGGTGGCGCGGACCCAGGGCAGGGCCAGGCGCTCGACCAGGCTGAGGGCCGAGTAGAGCAGGATGCTCATCACCGCCACCAGCACGATCGCCGCCCACGCCGTGGCAGTGTCACCCACGCCGTTGTACTGCAGGATCTGGTAGCCCAGCCCCGGCCGGTCCGAGTAGAACTCCCCGATCACCGCGCCGATCGCGGCCAACGGCATGGCCACCTTCAACCCGACGAAGATCTGCGGCAGCGCGGCCGGGAAGCGCACCTTCCGGAACGCCTGCCACCACGACGCGTTCAGCGAGCGGCCCAGCTCGGCCAGGTCCGCGGGAGTGGTGGTCAGCCCGGTCGCCGTGGAGAGCACGATCGGGAAGAAGCAGAGCAGGAACACCATGGTCAGGATGGGCTTCTGCCCCCAGCCCACCGCGACCACCAGCAGCGGACCGAACGCGATCTTGGGCACCGCGTTGACCGCCACGAGCAGCGGGGCGAACATCCGCTCCACCCGGCTGGAGGCGGCCAGCGCCATCCCGATCAGCACCCCGGCGAGCGACGAGAGCAGGAAGCCGAGCAGGGTCATCCAGGTGGTGATGCCCAACGCCGGCAGCAGCACGTCGGCGGTGCCGACCAGCGAGCGCCACACCGCCTGCGGCGGCGGCAGCGCGGCCGGGTGGACCAGGTGCAGCCCCGACGTGACCAGCCACCAGGCGGCCACCGCGATGACCAGCCCGAGCGCCGGCAGGCCCACCGCCGCCGGACGTACGACGAGCCGGCGCGGAGCGGCCGTGGGCTCCACCGGCTCCCCCGGCGCGGGCGCCCCGGCCCGGGTCCCGGTCAACTGCGTCAACGTGTCCTCCTCTCTGCGCCGGCCGACGACCGGCACGCGAAGGGGGTGCGCCCCACCGGGTGTCCCGGCGGGCCGCACCCCCCGTTGCCCGAGCCGACCCGTCAGGCCTTCGGCGCGAGGTTGAAGTCGATGATCTGATCGGGGGTGAGGTTCTGCTTGAGCGCGCCCGCGCCCTGGAGCAGGGCGATGCTCTTGGCGACCCGGCCGCTGTCCAGCGTGCCGATCGCGGTGCCGGAGTTGCTGGAGCGGACGTACGCGGCCATCAGCTGGAGCTCGGCGGAGGACGCGGCCGGATTGGCGGCCGGCACGTTCTTCTTCAGGAGGTCACCCGCCTCGTCCGGGTGGGCCAGCGCGTATTCCAGGCCCTTGAGCAGCGCCCCGGTGAAGCGCTTGACCATCTCCGGCTTCTCCTTGGCGATCTTGCTGGAGGTGATCAGCACGTTGCCGTAGAGGTCCTGCATCACGTTGCTGTACGGCAGCACGACCGGCTTCTTCTTGGCCACGGCCTCGACGGTGGGCTGGCCGACCACGAACTGGCCGATGCCGTCGACCGCGCCGGAGCCGAGCATGCCGATCAGGCCCTGCGCCTCACCGTTGACCCAGGTCACCTTGCTGCCGTCGATGCCGGCCAGCCGCGCGTACGTCGGGAAGAGGTTGCGCACCACGGAGGTGGGCGTGTCGGCGAGCTTCTTGCCCTCGAGGTCCTTCGGGGTGGCGATCTTCTTGCCCTCGACCGAGACGATGGCAGCCATGGTGCGCTGCTGGATCGCCGCCACGGCGACGAAGTCCTTGGCCTGGCCGTTGCCGAGCTGGAGGATGCCGCCGGTCAGGTCGATCGGGCCGAAGTCGGCCTGCCCGCCGGTGATGGTCTGGATGACCGAGCCGGTGCCCTGCCCGGGCTTGATGTCGACGTCGAAGCCGGCCTCCTTGAAGAAGCCCTTCTCCTTCGCCACCCAGGCATAGGAGTCACGGCCGAAGTTGCCGAACGAGGTGAGGTAGGTCACCTTCTCCAGCGCCGCGCCGTTTCCGGCCTTGGCGTCCTCCGACTTGTCCGAGTCGCTGCTGCAACCGCCGACGAGGGCGAGGGCGGTGGCCAGCGCTGCGGCGGCGACCGTACGGGTCAGCCTTCTCATCAGTGCACCATGTCCTTTCCGACCAGGGCACGTTCGCCCGGTCGGGTCGTGGGTCCGACGGTGTCGGCACGAGGGGGAAGCCGACGGGACCGTCGTGAGGGGACTCTTCGCGCGCAACAGCGTACGAGAAGGCTGATGACGTCAGGCGGGCGTACGGGTTGCGGAACGGAAACGAAGTTGCCTGACGGAAAGGAGACTGACGTCCATCCTGGAGGGTGCTATAGGGACTCCCGCCCGCTACGCTAGCCCGGCTCGCGATCGCGACTGTGGAAGGGAGCCGGCGGGAGATGATCCGACTGTCCGGGGTGTCCCGCACCTTCGACGGCCGCTCGGGGCGGGTCGAGGCGCTGCGCGGCATCGACCTCGACGTCGCCGAGGGCGAGTTCGTGGCCGTCCTCGGCCGCTCCGGATGCGGCAAGTCCACCCTGCTCCGCATGGTCGCCGGCCTGCTCCCGGTCACCGAGGGCGAGATCACCGTGGCCGGCACGCCGATCACGAAGCCCCGCCGGGACATCGCCATGCTGTTCCAGCGGCCCGCGCTGCTGCCCTGGCGCACCGTGCTCGACAACGTCCTGCTGCCGGTGGAGATCTTCGGCTGGCGCCGGGCCAAGCACCGCGACCGGGCCCGCGAGCTGCTGGAGATGGCCGGCCTGGGCGGCTTCGAGAAGCGCCTCCCGCACGAGCTCTCCGGCGGCATGCAGCAGCGGGTCGCCCTCTGCCGGTCGCTGATCGGCGAGCCGCGGGTGATGCTCATGGACGAACCCTTCTCGGCGCTCGACGCGCTCACCCGCGAGGAGCTCTCCGGCGAACTCCAGCGGGTGCACATGGAGACGAAGGCGACAATCGTCTTCGTCACCCACTCGATCGACGAGGCGGTGCTGCTCGCCGACCGGGTCGTCGTGCTCAGCCCGCGCCCCGGCCGGATCCGCGAGGTGGTCGAGGTGGCCGTGCCCCGGCCCCGCACCCTGGGCCGCCACGCGCACCTGGCCGAGGTGGCCCGGATCAGCGCCGAACTGCATGAACTGCTCATGGAGCGCGATGCCACCGACGGTGTCGTCGCGGGAGGACACTGACCATGCGGGTGTCCGTCTTCACCGAGCCGCACCGCGGGGCGAGCTACGACGACCAGCTCCGGTTCGCCCGGCTGGTCGAGGAGACCGGCTTCGAGGGCTTCTTCCGGGCCGACCACTACCGCGCCATGGGGGACGAGCCCGGGCTGCCCGGCCCCACCGACGCCTGGCTGACGCTCGCCGCGCTGGCCCGGGAGACCTCCCGGATCCGGCTCGGCACCCTGGTCACCTCGGCCACCTTCCGGCTGCCCGGGCCGCTGGCCGTGATGGTCGCCCAGGTCGACCAGATGAGCGGCGGCCGGGTCGAGCTGGGCATCGGCGCCGGCTGGTACGAGCGCGAGCACAGCGCCTACGGCATCCCGTTCCCGGCCGTCACCGAGCGGTTCGACCGGCTGGCCGAGCAGCTGGAGGTCGTCACCGGGCTGTGGCGCACCCCGCCCGGCGGGACCTACAGCTTCACCGGGGACCACTACCGGCTGGTCGACGCGCCCGCCCTGCCCAAGCCGGTGCAACAGCCCGGCCCGCCGGTGATCGTCGGCGGCCGGGGCCCGAAGCGCACCCCGGAACTCGCCGCCCGGTACGCCGACGAGTTCAACATGCCGTTCAAGACCGTCGCCGAGACGGCCGCCGCGTACGAGCGGGTCCGCGAGGCGTGCGACCGGACCGGCCGCGCCGCGTCGGGACGGGCGCCGCTCGTGCTCTCCGCCGGGATCGTGGTGGCCGTCGGGCGTACCGACGCGGAGGCCCAGCGCCGGGCCGCGCCGCTGCACGTCAAGAGCGCGCTCCCGCCGGAGGATCCGGTGGTCGGCTCCCCCGCCCAGCTCGTCGACCGGCTCGGCGAGTTCGCCGCCATCGGGGCCACCCGGGTGCACCTCCGGCTGATCGACTTCGACGACCTCGACCACGTGGAGCTCATCGCCGCCGAGGTGCTCCCCCAACTGGACGGACCAGGATGACCGACCTCTCCGCCGACCTCGAACTCGGCCCGGTGGGCCAGGAGGTCGTCTTCGAGAACGACCGGGTACGCGTCTGGCACATCCGCCTCGAGCCGGGCGAGCGGCAGCCGCTGCACCGGCACGACCACCCCTACCTGGTGGTGGCGATCCAGGGCGCCAAGAACGTGGTGCAGACGATCGACGGCACCACCATCGACGCCGACGAGCCGACCGGCGGGGTGGTCTACCGCGACCCCGGCGCCGTGCACATGCTGACCAACGTCGGCGACACCACGTACCTGGCCCGGCTGGTCGAGCTGAAGTAGCCACGCCGACGCCATCTCGCCGCGCCGCGGGTGGCAAGGTGGCGATCGGGTGCACCGGGCCGTAACGTGCCCGACATGGCCTTTCGGACGTGGGGCAGGTTGCTGCTCACGGCGCTCGGCGTGAGCGTGCTGGCCGGGGCCGGCCAGCTGGGCATCGCGTACGGCTTCGGCGTCGTACGCCTCGACGGCGCGTTCGTGGACGACTCGGTGAACCGGTGGCCCGCCCAGCTCGCCTGGGTCGGCTGGTTCGCCGCGGTCGCCACGGTCGCCGGGGCCGTCCTCACCGAACGCCTCGCCCGCCGGGACGCCTCCCCGGCCGGCACCACCGAGCTGCTCTCCATCGCCGGCGTCAGCGGGCTGGGCGCGATCGTGGTCGCCCCGCTCTGCATGCAGCCGGCCCGCGCCGCCGAGCTGGGCGGCACCGTCGACCCGGTGTGGGCGGCCGGCATCTGCGCCGTCCTCGGGGCGGTGGTCGGGGCGGGCACGGCGATCGCCGTGCTGCTCAAGCCGCCGTTCGGGTGGAGCATCGCGCTCAGCGCCGCGGCCGTCTGGCTGCTCGCCCTGGTCTCCGTCGCGCCGTCGGTCGCGTCGACCGGCACGCTGCCCACCGTACGCCTCGGCGTCCTCGAACCGTCCTGGCTGGATCCGGCCGCGGCCGAGCGCCTGGCCATGCTGCTGCTGCCCACCCTGGCCCTGCTGGCCGGCGCGGCGGTCGGCGCGCTGGCCCGCCGGGCCGGCCACCTGCCGCTGGTCGGCGGCGCGGCCGGCGCCGCCGGCCCGGTCCTGCTCGCCTTCGCCTACCTGACCGCCGGCCCCGGCACCGCGGCCGACCGCTACCAGCTCGCGCCCTACTACGGCGCGCTCATCGCTGTCGTCGCCGGAGCGCTCGGCTCCACCGCCACCACGGTGCTGCCCCGGCCGGTGACCACGGCCGGCGAGCCCGACGCGATCGAACCGACCGACATCCTCCAGGCCCTGCCGCCGTCGCCGGCCACCCCCGACCCGGCCGGCCCGGCTCCCGCCGCCCCGGTGGCCCTGCGCCCCGCCGGGGCACCCAGCCCCGCCCACTGGGACTGGCCGGAAGCCGGGGGGCTCACCCCGGCGCCCGTGCCGGCCGGGCTGACCAGCCGGCCCCCCGGTCGCCCGGGCCCCGAGCGTCCGGCGGACCGGGACGCGCCGACCCCGGTGCACGGGCCGGGCCTCGCCGGCGAGCGCGAGGCGACCCGGCCGGATCCGGTCCGGCGCCGGTTCGACGCGGCACCCTTCTCCGCCGCCGCGGGTGGGACGACCGATCCGACCCCGGACGCGCACGATGCGGACCGGCCGGCCCCCGAGCCGGGCTCCACGGCGCGGCCCGGCCCGATCGACGGGACCACGGCGCGGCCCGGCAGGACGGACCGGACCACGGCGCGGCCCGGCACGACGGACGGGACCAGTGGGCGGCACCTGGCCCCGGAACTGGACCCGGACGGCCCGCCCGCGACGGCCGACGTGGCGCCGGGCGTGGCCCACGAGGTGACTCCGGACGGCCAGCGGTTCGACGCGCCGGCGGCGGCCTTCTCCCCTGAGCAGGGTTCGGACTTCCCGCGTCCGGGCCGGCCGTCCGAGGACACCAGCCTCGGTCAGCTGCCCGGGTCGCCTCCCCCGGGCCGGCGGACCTCGGCCATCGACGTGCTCGCCGCCGGCCGCCCGACCCCGCCGGCCGACCCGGAGCCGGTCACGTCCGCCCCGGCGACAGCGCACGCGGAGGTCCCGAGGGCGACCGGCCGGACCAAGGCACCGTCCGTCTCGCCGGACGCGGTCACGCGGCCCACGCCGACGACCGAGCCGGCGGCACCGCACGCCGAGGCCACGAGGGCCACCGGTCGGGCGCCGGCTCCGCCCGTCGCGCCGCGCCCGGCGCCGGACCGGCCGGAAGCGGCGGCCCCGGCGGCTGCGGCGGAACGCGAGGTGGCCGGCCCCGGCTCCCCGGAGCCGGCGACCGAGGCGGCTCCGACGCGGGCGACGCGATCCCGGCGGGCCCGGGCCGCCTCGACGCCCTCGCCCCGACCGACGGACGACGCCCCGTCGTCGGCTCGCTTGGCGGACGAGCCCACGCAGGCGGGCGTTCCCGGCGCCGAGGCAGCGGCCGAGGCCGGCGAGTCCACCGCGGCCGCACCGGCTCCGGCCGGCCGCGCGAAGCGCACCCGCAAACCGCGGACGACCCGGGCCGTCCCGGATCAGGCACCCGAGCCGGCCACCGCCACATCGGACCGCACCACCGAGCCGACCGCGACCACAGCGGACACCACGGCCGAGCCCGCCGCCACCGGACCCGACGGCACGTCCGTGCGGGCCCGAAGCAGGCGGGACGACACCACCGTCCAGCCGGGCGCGAACACGCCGGACATCGCCTCCGAGCCGACCGGAAGCATCTCGGCCACGTCGAAGGCGGCCACCGCGCGCACCCCGTCGACCGGTGCCGAGCCGGCCGGCGAGGCGCGGGCCACGAACGAGCCGCAAACCCGGGCCACGAACGAGCCGGATACCCGAGCCACGAACCTGCCGGAGACCCGAGCCACGGACCAGCCGCAAACCCGAGCTGCGAACGTGCCGCAGACCCGAGCCACGAACGAGCCGGAAACCCGGGCCACGGACCTGCCGGAAGCGCCGGCGTCGGCCGAGGCGGACGCGAGCAGCGGCAGCACGCCGGCGGCCGGCGAGCGGCGGAACTTCTTCTTCGACCCGGAGCCGGCCCCGGTCGACCTGCCCGAGCCCTCGGCGTCACCCCGGCCGCGGATCCCGATCTTCGAGGACGTGACCCCGGGCAACGTCCGGCCGGCCTGGCCGATCGCCCCCGCCGCGAACTGGCCGGTCACGCCGCGCGGCGGCAGCGAGCCGGCCGCAGCGGACGGCCCGGCCGCAGGGCCGGATGCCGGCCCCGAGGGCACCGCGGCCGCAGGGCGGGATGCCGGCCCCGAGGGCACCGCGGCCGCCGGACCGGCCCGGCCCGAGCCGGCGCCGCGCCCCCGGCACCGCGCCCTGCCCGACCTGGGCCGGAGCACCGGCTGGGAGGCCCTCGCCAACGCCCGCCCCGCCGGCCCGGCCGCCCCGCCGCCCACCGGCCGGACCCCGGACACCGCCGCCCCCACCGGCCCGGTCCCGGAGAACACCGACACCACCGACCAGGGCCCCGAGACGACGGCTTCCGTCGGCCGGGCTCCGGAGACCAGCGGTCCCGTCCCGCAGACCACCGGCGGAACCGCCGAGGGCGCCGATGGCGCCGAGGCCGCCGGCCCTGTCCTTCCAGCCTGGGACGCTCCGCCCCCGCAGGCGGCCGGCAGCGCGCCCGGCGGCCGGCACGCCGACGTGTCCGGGCCCGAAGCGAGCCCCGAGGCGGCCGGCGGGAAGTCGAAGGCCCGGCGCAGCCTGTTCCGGCGCAACCGGGGCAAGGGCGGCGAGCCGGGCGAGGTCGACCGTGACGGCGAGCCGCTCGCCGCGCAGGACGAGGAGTACGTCGACTGGGTCGCCGGCCTCGCCTCCGACGACAACGCGGACGACGCTCGCTCCCTGCGTACCGGCCGGCACCACCGCGACTGAGCCCGCGGGCCGGGCCGACCAGCGGCCCGGCCCCGGCGGCGCTCAGGCGAGCGGCAGGTAGACCCGCGAGCCGCCGGCCACGAACTCCTCGGACTTGTCCTTCATGCCGCGCGCCGCGTAGTCCTTCAGCTCCTGCGTGATCTTCATGGAGCAGAACTTCGGCCCGCACATCGAGCAGAAGTGCGCGGTCTTCGCCGGCTCCGCCGGGAGCGTGGCGTCGTGGTACGACCGGGCAGTCTCCGGGTCCAGCGCGAGGTTGAACTGGTCCTCCCAGCGGAACTCGAACCGGGCCTTGGAGAGCGCGTCGTCCCACGCCTGCGCCCCGGGGTGCCCCTTGGCCAGGTCGGCCGCGTGCGCCGCGATCTTGTACGCGATCACGCCCGCCTTCACGTCGTCCCGGTCGGGCAGCCCGAGGTGTTCCTTCGGGGTGACGTAGCAGAGCATGGCGGTGCCGAACATGCCGATCATCGCGGCGCCGATGGCCGAGGTGATGTGGTCGTACGCGGGGGCGATGTCGGTGGTCAGCGGGCCGAGCGTGTAGAACGGGGCCTCGTGGCACCACTCCTGCTGGAGGTCCACGTTCTCCTTGATCTTGTGCATGGGCACGTGGCCGGGGCCCTCGATCATCACCTGCACGTCGTACGCCCAGGCGACCTTCGTCAGCTCGCCCAGGGTGCGCAGCTCGGCGAACTGCGCCTCGTCGTTGGCGTCCGCGATCGAGCCGGGCCGCAGCCCGTCGCCGAGGGAGAACGTCACGTCGTAGCGCGCGAGCAGCGCGCACAGCTCGTCGAAGTGGGTGTAGAGGAAGTTCTCCTCGTGGTGCGCCAGGCACCAGGCGGCCATGATGGAGCCGCCGCGGGAGACGATCCCGGTCACCCGGTCCACCGCCAGCGGCACGTACGGGAGCAGCACCCCGGCGTGCACGGTCATGTAGTCGACGCCCTGCTCGGCCTGCTCGACCACCGTCTCGCGGAACACCTCCCAGCTCAGCTTCACCGGGTCGCCGCCGACCTTCTCCAGCGCCTGGTAGATCGGGACGGTGCCGATGGGCACCGGCGAGTTCCGCACGATCGCCTCGCGGGTCTCGTGGATCCGCTTCCCGGTGGACAGGTCCATCACGGTGTCCGCGCCCCACCGGGTGGCCCAGGTGAGCTTCTCCACCTCCTCGGCGACCGAGGAGGTCACGGCCGAGGTGCCGATGTTGGCGTTGACTTTGACCAGGAACGCCTTGCCGATGATCGCCGGTTCGCACTCCGGATGGTTGACGTTGAGCGGCAGCACGGCCCGCCCGGCTGCGATCTCGTCCCGGACGAACTCCGGCGCGACGCCCTCCCGGATCGCCACGAACTCCATCTCCGGCGTGACGATCCCGGCCCGGGCGTACGCGAGCTGCGTGGGCCGGCGACCGTCCACGCCGGCCAGCGGGGTGCCGGCGCCGCGCACCGGGGCGACGTCCCCGCGGGCGGCGATCCACGGTCCGCGCAGCGGCGGCAGCCCCACTTCCGGCTCGGATCCGGGGCCGGAGGTGTCGTAGAGCCGGACCGGCGCGTTGTCCCCGGTCAGCGCCACCTCGGCGAACGGCACCCGGATGTCCGGGCGTGACCCCTCGACCCAGACCTTGCGACGTGCGTGCATGACAGCCTCCCTGTCGCTCATGCGGACCAGCCGAAGTGGTCCAGCGGGCCGCGTCCCGCGCCCAGCTCCCAGTGCCGCGCGCCGGTCAGCGCGCGGGTCACGTACTCCTTGGCGGTGGCCACCGCGACCGGCACCGGATCGCCCGCCGCCAGCCGGACGGCGATCGCCGCCGAGAACGAGCAGCCGGTGCCGTGGTGGTGCCGGGTCGGCACCCGGGGCGCGCGCAGCAGCGTGGTCGAGCCGCCGCCGGCCAGCACGTCGACCGAGTCGCCGGCCGCGTCGACGTCGCCGCCGGTCACCACCACGTGCGCCGGGCCGGCGGCCGCGAGCGCCTCGGCCGCCGCGACCATCTCCTCGACCGTGGTCACCGGGCGTCCGGTGAGTGCGGCGGCCTCCGCGCAGTTCGGCGTCGCCACCTCGGCGTACGGGAGCAGCCGCTCGACGGCCGACACGACGCCGAGCCGGTGCCCGCTGGTGGCGACCAGCACCGGGTCGACGACCAGGTGGGGAAGGCGGCCGGCCTTCGCCGCCTCGGCCACCGCGTCGGCGACCGCGGGCGTGCCGAGCATGCCGGTCTTCACGGCGCGTACGTCGAAGTCGTCGAGCACGCTGTCGAGCTGGTCGCGCACGGTCTGTGGGGGCAGGGGCAGCACGGCGTCCACGCCCCGGGTGTTCTGCGCGGTGACCGCGGTGATCACGCTGGTGCCGTAGGCGCCGAGGGCCGCGAAGACCTTGAGGTCGGCCTGGATGCCGGCGCCGCCCCCGGAGTCTGATCCGGCGATCGTGAGTGTGGTCCTCGGGGTCATCTGACTTCCTTTGTTGCGGTGGGGGCTGGTCGGGCCGCCCCGTGACCGGCCCGACCAGCGAATTCGTGGGCCGCCGTGAGCGTGGCGGCGATCTCGGTGGGGTCGTCGGCGCGCATCAGGGCGCCGAGGACGGCCACCCCGGCGGCGCCGGCCGCGACGCACTCCCGGACCTGGTCCGCGGTTTCGATGCCGCCCAGGGCGAGGATCGGCACGGTGCTGATCGCGATCAGCTCGCGGAGCCCGGCCGGGTGCAGGGGTGGGCCGTAGCCGGGCTTGGTTCTCGTCGGGAAGACCGGCGACAGGGTCGCGTAGTCCTCCGTGGTGAGTCGGGCCAGCTCGGTGGCGTCGTGGCAGGAGCGCCCGACCAGTCCGGCGGCCGGCGGCGGGTACGGGCCGGCGGCCGGCAGGTGGACGGCGTCGCCGCCGAGCGGGTCGGGTCCGGCCACGACCAGGGTGCCGCCGGCCTCGCCGAGAATGGCGCGCAGCTCGGCGGCCAGGGCGGCGCGCTCGGCCCGGGACAGGTCCTTCTCGCGAAGCACGACCCAGCGCACTCCCCCGGCCACGGCCGCCTCGACGACTCCGGTCAGCGGTCGCCGCGCCTGCCACCGTTCGGTGAGCAGCACGACGCCGGACGGCACGGCGTCACCCGAGATCTTGGAAGAGTCCGGCCCCCCGAGGGGCCGTTTCCCACCAAGATCTACAGCAGCGCCCGTCACAGGTCGGGCCTTCCCTCGTCCGGAGTGGAGGCGAGCGCGTGGAAGCGGCGGGCGATCCGGCCCGCCCCGTACGCCAGCCGCCCCGCCTCGACGGCGTGCCGCATGGCGGTGGCCATCGCGACCGGGTCGGCGGCCCGGGTGACCGCGCTGGCCAGCAGCACGGCGTCGCAGCCCAGCTCCATGGCGAGCGCGGCGTCGGAGGCGGTGCCGATCCCCGCGTCGAGGATCACCGGCACGTCCACACCCTGCCGGATCAGCCGGATGTGGTGGGGGTTGCTCACCCCCAGCCCGGAGCCGATCGGCGCGCCGGCCGGCATCACGGCCGCGCAGCCCACGTCGGCCAGCCGCCGGGCCAGGATCGGGTCGTCCGAGGTGTACGGCAACACCGTGAACCCGTCGGCCACCAGCTCCTCGGCGGCGCGCAGCAGCTCCACCCCGTCGGGCAGCAGCGTGCGCTCGTCGCCGATCACCTCCAGCTTCACCCAGTCGGTGTCGAACGCCTCCCGGGCCAGCTGCGCCACCTTCACGGCCTCGGACGCCGTGTAGCAGCCGGCCGTGTTCGGCAGCAGCCGTACCCCGCACCGGTCCAGCAGGTCGAGCAGGCCGCCGGCGGCGGCCCGTGCGGTGTCCACCCGGCGCAGCGCCAGGGTGACCAGTTCGGTGCCGGAGGCGCGGATGGCCTGCTCGAGCACGTGCAGGTTGGCCGCGCCGCCGGTGCCGAGGATGAGCCGGGAGCCGAAGCCGACCCCGCCGATCTCGAAGGACATCCGGCTCACCCGCCCTGGGCGGCGCTGAGCACCTCGACCCGGTCGCCGTCGCGCAGCACGGTCGCCGGCCAGCCGCCGCGCGGCACCACCTCGCCGTTCACCGCGACCGCGAGGCCGCGCTCCTGGACGGTGACCGCGCGGACCACGTCGGCGACGGTCGAGCCGCCGGGCAGGTCCCGTCCCGCGCCGTTGACGATCAGTTCCACCTGGGCTCCTTCCCGAACCGGTCCGGGGTGAAGGGGGCGAGCAGCGGATCCGGCTCGCCCGTGACGATCAGCTCGGTGACCAGGTCGGCGGTGACCGGGGTGAGCACGATGCCGTGCCGGTGGTGCCCGGTGGCGACGACCACGCCGGGCCGGCCCGGCAGCGGCCCGATGATCGGCGCGTTGTCCGGCGTGCCGGGGCGCAGTCCGGCGGTCGCCTCCACCAGGTCGTACTCGGCCAGCTCCGGCACCAGGTCGACGGCGGCGCGGAGCAGCCGGAGCACCGCCCCGGCGGTCACCTCGGTGTCGGCGCGCTCCTCGACGGTCGCCCCGACCACGACCTCGCCGCTGTCCCGGGGCACCAGATAGACCGACTCGCCGTCGGCGTACCCCCGGATCACGTGCCGGAAGTCCGGCGCGCCGCGACCGGGTGCGCGGAGCCGGAGCACCTGGCCCTTGACCGGCCGGACCGGCAGCCCGGTCAGCGCGGCCGCGCCGCAGCCGGCCGCGACCACGGTCACCCCGGCGTCCACGTCGGACAGCGCGCCGACCCGGGCCGGGCGCAGCACCGCGCCGGCCCGCCCGGCCGCCGCGCGCAGCGCGGGGACCAGCCGGCGCGGGTCGACCTGGTGGTCGCCGGGGGCGACCGCGCCGCCGCGCACCCGCGGGGCCAGCGCCGGCTCGCGGTCGCGCAGCTCCGAGGGGCGCAGCGGCGTGATCGGCAGTCCCAACCCCTGCTGGTACGACCAGAGCCGCCGCGCCTCGGCCAGGTCGTCGGCGGTGAGCCCGACCACCAGGGTGCCGTCGGCCCGGTACCCGACGTCGGCGCCGGACGCCTCGGCCAGGTCGGCGGCGAAGCGGGGCCAGCGGGCGGCGGACTCGGCCAGCAGGGCGGTCAGCTCGTGCTCGCCGAAGTACGCCTCGGCGACCGGGGAGAGCATCCCGGCGGCGACGTGCGAGGCCCCGGAGCCGGGAGCGGGATCGTGGACGGTCACGCGCAGCCCGCGGGACGCGCACCGCCACGCGATCGCCAGCCCGACCGGTCCCGCCCCCACGATGGCGACGTCCGGTCGGGTCAGCACGTCAGGGCCGCAATCAGCTCGGCGGTCGTGCGGCCGGGATCGGGGCTGGCCGACAGCGCGCCGACGACCGCCACCCCGTACGCGCCCGCGACCCGCAGCGCCGGCACCGACGCGGCGGTCACCCCGCCGATCGCGATCACCGGCACGTCCACGGCGCCGGCCACCGCGCGCAGCCCGGCCGGGCCGATCGGATCGGGCAGGCCGGACTTGGTGGTGGTGGCGTGGCACGGGCCCACGCCCAGGTAGCTGGCCCCGGCGGCGACCGCCGCCGTGGCGCCGCCCGGCTCCCGCGCGGTCGCGCCGAGCACGGCGCCTTCGCCGAGCACCCGCCGGGCGGCCGCCACCGGCAGGTCCTCCGCGCCGACGTGGCCACCGGCGGCGCCCACCGCCAGCGCCACGTGCAGCCGGTCGTTGACCAGGCACGTCGCCCCGTACGGCCGGCACAGCCCCACCACCCGGCTGGCCAGCTCGTACGCCTCCCGGTCGGTGGCGTCGTCCTCGACTCGAACCTGAATGACCAGCTCGTCGCGGGCCACCGGCAGGGCGGCGCGCAGCACGGCGAGGGGGTCCCGCCCCGGCCGGGTGTCGGTGATCAGATGCAGTCGTCCCAGGGACGGCACGGCAACTCTCCTCCCTGCGCCGGCATTACCCGGATCAGGTTCGACGGTCGGGGGCTTCCAGCCCCCCTCTCAGCCCGGTGGCACCAGGCTCCCGTGGGTCACTTGCGGGCCTACCGTACGACGTGCGCGCGGATCCGCCAAGGGGCGGGTGGGGAATTTCCCACCGACCGTCCGAGGTGGAGCACGGGGACAGCGGGTGATCTCCCGATCACGTCATGCTGTCCGGATGCCCTCGTCCGCCCACGTCCCCCGCCGGCTGTCCTTCCTGCCGTTCCGGGGCAGCGCCGCGGTCGCCGAAGGACTCCTGACCTGGGCGATGCTCCAGGGTCCGGCCTGGCGCCGCCTCCTGCCCGATGTGTACGTGCACCGCGACGGCCACCGGCCGGACGACCATCGCCTGTGGTGCGACGCCGTGGCGCTGCGACTGCCGCCGGGCGCGGCGATCGCGGGATCAAGTGCGGCCTTCCTCTGGGGCGCCGACCTGCTCGCCCGGGACGCGCCGGTCACGGTGCTGCTGCCCCGGGCCGCCCGGATGCGGCCGCATCCCCGCGTCCGCCAGGTCCGTTCCGTGCTGCCGGGCACCGACCGGACCCGCTTCGCCGGGCTGCCGGTCACCACGGCGCTGCGCACCGCCTTCGACCTCGGGCGGCAGGGTCCGCGCGTCGACGCGCTGGTCGCCGTCGAGGCGTTGCTGCACCGCCGGGTCGTCAAGCTGCCCGCCTTGTGCGCCTACGCGGCGGCGCGCCCCGGCTGGCCCGGCGCGACGCTGCTGCGGGAGGTGCTGGCGCTGGCGGAGCCGCTGAGCGAGTCCCCGATGGAGACGCGCCTCCGGCTGCTCCTCCTCGACGCCGGCCTCGGCCCGCTGACTGCCCAGCACGACGTACGCGACGCCACCGGGCGTTTCGTGGCCCGGGTCGACCTGGCCTGGCCCGCGCTCCGCGTCGCCGTCGAGTACGACGGCGACCACCACCGGGAACGGGCCCACTTCCGCCAGGACGTGGCCCGCCTGAACGCCCTCCGCGCCGCCGGCTGGCTGGTCCTCCGCTTCACCGCCGACGACGTCCTCCGCCACCCCCGCGCCACCATCGCCCTGGTCCGCCAGGCCCTCCAGGAGCGCACCACCCGCTGACCCCGTCCGTCAGTGGAACGCCATGTAGGTCAAACCCGCCCGGTGACCTCCATAGCGTTCCACTCACGCTGCGCGCTCGCGCGCCCCCCGCCCAAGGGCGCGCCGGGGCTGGACAGCGCGCTGCCCCGGCGGCCGGGCAGGCGTGCCGGGGCAGCGGACGGGAGCGGTCAGAGGATGGCGTCGAGGGTGTCCAGGTCCTCGTCGGTGGGCTGCCAGGTGCCCGCCTCGGCGTTGGCGCGTACCTGCTCGGGCGTGGTGGCGCCGGCGATCACCGAGGTCACCGCGGGCCGGGCGGCGAGCCCGCCGATGGCCACCTGGAGCATGCTGATTCCGCGCTCGATCGCGTACGCCTCGATGGCCTCGATGGTGTCCCAGTCGGCGGCGGCGAAACGCTCGGCGTACCGGCCGCCGCCGGAGAGCCGGCTGCCGGCGGGCGGGGCCTCGTCCCGCTTGTACTTGCCGGTGAGCAGGCCGTTGGCCAGCGGGAAGAACGGCAGCATGCCGAGGCCGAACCGCTCGCACGCCGGGATTACCTCGGCCTCGACGGACCGTTCCACCAGCGAGTAGTGGTTCTGCGCGGAGATGAAGCGCGTTCGGCCCTGGGAGGAGGCGGTCCAGTCGGCGTCGGCGATCTGCCAGCCGGCGAAGTTCGAGTTGCCGAGGTAGCGCACCTTGCCGGCGGTGACCAGGTCGTCCAGCGCGGCGAGGGTCTCGTCGATCGGGGTGCCCGGGTCGGGCTCGTGCATCTGGTAGAGGTCGATGTGGTCGGTGTCGAGGCGGCGCAGGGACGCCTCGACCGCCCGGGCGATGTACCGGCGGGCGCCCCGGGCGCCGTGGTCCGGCCCGTTCAGACCGTGCATGTCCATGCCGAACTTGGTGGCGACCACCACGTCGTCCCGGCGGCCCTTGAGCGCCTGCCCGAGCAGTTCCTCGGAGCTGCCCTGCGGCTCACCGTAGATGTCGGCGGTGTCGAAGAAGTTGATCCCGGCGTCGAGCGCGGCGTCCACGACCGCACGGGTGCCGTCGAGGTCGAGCTTGCGGCCGAAGTTGTTGCAGCCGATGCCGACGACGGACACCACGAGTCCGGAGTCGCCGAGCCGGCGGTAGGTCATCTCAGTCACGAGATCCACCCTATGCCGCCGGGCTCGGCCTCACCCGACGTCCCAGACCGGCTCCGGGGTCTCCACCACCTCGCCGTCGCCGCGGAACAGCACGAACCGGTCGAAGGAGCGGGTGAACCACCGGTCGTGGGTGACCGCGACGACCGTCCCGGCGAACGCGTCCAGCCCCGCTTCGAGGGCTTCGGCGGAGGCCAGGTCGAGGTTGTCGGTCGGCTCGTCGAGCAGCAGCAGGGTGGCCCCGGACAGCTCCAGCAGCAGCACCAGGAAGCGCGCCTGCTGGCCGCCGGAGAGGGTGCCGAACCGCTGGTCGCCCTGCCCGGCCAGCTCGTACCGGGACAGCGCCGCCATGGCGGCGTGCCGGTCCATGCCGGCCCGGTGCTCGTCGCCCCGCCACAGGATGTCGACAAGCGTCTTCTCGATGAGCTCGGGCCGGTCGTGGGTCTGCGAGAAGTGGCCGGGCCGGACCCGCGCGCCGAGGCGTACGACCCCGCCGTGCGCGACGGGCGCCAGCTTCGCCCCGTCGACCGGGATGTTGGCGGGGTCGGGGTCGGTGCCGCCGCGGGCGAGCAGGCGCAGGAAGTGTGACTTCCCGGTCCCGTTCGCGCCGAGCACGGCGACCCGGTCGCCGTACCAGAGTTCCAGGTCGAAGGGGTAGGTGAGGCCGTCCAGTTCGAGCTGCTCGGCGATGACCGCGCGCTTCCCGGTCCGCCCGCCGGTGAGGCGCATCCGGATGTCCTGCTCCTTCGGGGGTACGGGCGGCGGCCCGGCCTCCTCGAACTTGCGCAGCCGGGTCTGCGCGGCCTGGTAGCGGGAGGCCATCCCGTCGTTGTACGCGGCCTTCTGCTTGTACATGAGCATCAGCTCGCGCAGCTTCTGGTGTTCCTCGTCCCAGCGGCGGCGCAGCTCGTCGAGTCGGGCGTGCCGGGCCACCCGGGCCTCGTGCCAGCTCGCGAAGCCGCCCGGGTGCACCCAGGCGCTGCCGCCCTCCACGGCGACCACCCGGTCGGCGGTCTGGGCGAGCAGTTCCCGGTCGTGCGAGACGTAGAGCACGGATTTGCCGGACTCGCGCAGCCGGGCCTCCAGCCAGCGCTTGCCGGGCACGTCGAGGAAGTTGTCCGGCTCGTCGAGGAGGAGCACCTCGTCCGGGCCGCGGAGCAGCAGTTCCAGCGCGAACCGCTTCTGCTGGCCACCGGAGAGGGTCCGCACCGGGCGCTCCCGGGCGGCGTCCCACGGCAGGTCGAGGACGATGGTGGCGACGGTGTCGAAGAGCACCTCGGCGTCGTACCCGCCGGTCTCGCCCCAGGCGGCCAGCGCGTCCGCGTACGCGAGCTGGGCCTTGCCGGCGGCGCTGCTGTACTTGCCGCGGACCTCGGCCGCCCGCATGGCCGCCTCGGTGTCGGCGAGGCGCCGGCCGGCGTCGCGCAGCGCGGGCGGGGCGAGCGACAGCGCCAGGTCGGCGAGGGTCGACTCGTCACCGATCATGCCGATGAACTGGCGCATCACGCCGAGCCCGCCGGCGCGGGCGACGACGCCGGTCTTCACCGGCAGGTCGCCGGCGACCATGCGCAGCAGGGTGGTCTTGCCGGCGCCGTTGGGGCCGACGAGCGCCACCTTGGCGCCCTCACCGACCCGGAACGACACCTCGGCGAAGAGTTCCCGGCCGTCGGGGAGGATGTGCCCGACTCCTGCCACGTCCACGTATCCCACGCGGGCATCCTGCCCGAGGGGCGGGCGCGAGCGACACCGGATTACCGGGTGACCCGGAGCACCCGGTAGCCCTTCTGGCTGGCGTGCCGCTCGACCTGCCAGCCCTGCTCGACCAGCCAGCGGTGCAGCGAGTCGCCGCCGAGGTGCCGGGCGACGACCAGCCAGGCCACCCCGGCCGGGGCGAGCCGGGGCAGCCAGCGCCGCAGCAGTTCGTGCAGCTCCGCCTTGCCGATGTGGATGGGCGGGTTGGACCAGATCTCGGCGAAGGCGAGGTCGGCGGGTACGTCGTCCGGCGCGGCCACCCGGACCCGGTCGGCGGCGCCGATGCTGGCGGCGTTGGCGGCGGTGAGGTCGCGGGCCCGCTGGTTGACGTCGACCGCCCAGACCGTGGCGGCCGGCGCGCTGCTGGCCAGCACGCAGGTGATCGGCCCGAAGCCGCAGCCGATGTCGAGGAACGGGCCGGTGGCGTCGCGCGCCGGCAGGTCGGCCTTGCGGAGCAGCACCGCGGTGCCGGGGTCCAGCCGGGCGGCGGAGAAGACGCCGGCGGCCGAGGCGAGGGTGTAGTCGCGCCCGGCGACGGAGAACTCGACCTCGCGCGGCCGGGCGGGGGTCGCGGGTTCAGCGGTGAAGTAGTGGTCGCCGGTCACGTCGGGCATTGTCGCACCGCCCGGGACCGGCACCCGCGACGGTGCGGCGGGCAGGGCGGGACGCCACTCCGCCAGATTTTGCCGATATTACCCACGAAAGGGACAATGGCCCCTACTGTAGCCAACATGGTGTATCGGTACGAGTCCGATGAGGACGCCTTCCTGGAGTACCCACGGCCCGGGTCGGACCCGTCCGTGCCCGGGGACGCGGCGGCTCCGCCGGCGGGTCCCTCGCCGTCCCGCTTCCCCACCCCGTCGCTGCCGCCACCGGTCCGGCCCACCCGACCGGCCGTCGACGCCGCCCGGGCCCCGGCCCCACCGGCACCGGCTCCGGCGCCCAGCCGGCCCGCCCCGCCGCGAGAGCCCGCTCCCGTGCCGCAGCCCACGCCGGCCGTGCCGGCACCCGCGCCACCGGTGCCGCAGCCGACGCCGGCCGCCGCACCGGAGCCCACACCGGCCGCGGCGCCGCAGCCGGCGACGTCGACCGCGGCCGACCCCGTCGTCCGGACCACCGATCCGCTGGAGGACCTGACCCGGCCCCGCCGGGCCGATCGCCGGCGCGGCGGCCGGGCCTGGCAGGTGCTGATCGGCGGCGCCGCCGTGCTGATGCTGCTCGCCCTCACGGGGCTGGGCGTCGCCGCCCTCCTGGAGGACCGGACCGCCACGCCACCGGCCAGCCAGCAGAGCAGCCAGCCGGTGGTGGAGCAGTCCGCGGCGGCCGACGGGACCGACCTGGACTCCCGGGACACCGACCAGGCGGCGCTCACCGCCAAGGAGGTCTTCCCCGGCCAGCAACTGGTGGTGGCCGACGGGCAGCCGGCGTACCGGGTGTTGAAGACGCACTCCAGCGGCAGCTGCGCGGTCGCGGCCACCGGCGAGATCGCCGACCTGCTGGTCCGGCTCGGCTGCAACCAGGTGGTCCGGGGCACCCTCCGCTCCCCCGACGGCGACCACCTGCTCACCGCCGGCCTGTTCAACCTGACCGACGTGGCCAGCGCCCAGCGGGCGCGCGACCGCATCCGGCCGATGCTCGACGAACGGCAGGGCCGGTTCCGCGGCATGGCGGCGAGCGAGGACACCGAGGCGGTGGCGACCGCCGCCGCCCGGGTCGGCTGGCAGATCCGCGGGCACTACCTCGCCTACTGCGTCGTCACCCGGGCCGACGGGGAACGGATCGGCTCCGGCGACACGAAGGCCCGGGACATCCTGTACGACATGATCGAGGTCTACCTGAACCGGAGCGTGCTGGAGCGGCGGGCCAGCGGCGGGACGGCCAGCCAGCCCACGGACGGCCCGAGCGAGGGCACCGCCGGCCAGGACGGCACCCGCAACTGAGCACGGTCACCACGGCCCGTTGTCCCGTTTCCGGGGGCGGCGGGCCGTTTCCCTGGGCTCAGCCCTCGGTGACCGGCACCCGGAGGCGGCGGGTGAGGTCGGCGCGGCGGGCGTACTCGGCGGGGTCGGCCGGGTAGCCGACCTCGACCAGGGCCAGCCCGTGCGCGGGCGCCACGGTCACCTCGCTGGCGCGTTCCCGGCGGTCCAGCAGGCCGGCGGGCCACTCCACCGGCCGGCGGCCGTCACCGGCCACCAGCATGGCGCCGACCAGGCTGCGCACCATGTTCTGGCAGAACGCGTCGGCCTGCACCGTGGCGACCAGGATGCCGTCCGGCTCGCGCCGCCAGTCCAGCCGGGTCACCTCGCGCAGCGTGGTGGCGTTCTCCTTGCGCCGGCAGTACGCGGCGAAGTCGTGCTCCCCCACGAGGCCGGCCGCGGCGGCGTTCAGCGCCGCCAGGTCCAGCGGCTTGGGCCAGGCCAGGGTGTCGGTGCGGCGCAGCGGCTCGGCGCCCCACGGCGCGTCGGTCACCCGGTACTCGTAGCGGCGGAAGGTGGCCGAGAAGCGCGCGTCGAAGTCGGCCGGCACCTCGGTCATTGCCCGCACCCGCACGTCGGGCGGGAGCAGCCGGGCCAGCCGGCGCAGCAGCCTCCCGTCTTGCTGCCGCCACACCTCGGCCGGCAGGTCGAGGTGGCAGACCTGCCCGGTGGCGTGCACCCCGGCGTCGGTGCGGCCGGCCACGGTCAGTCCGGTCACGGTGCCCGCGCCGAGGACCAGGTCCAGGGCCTCCATGAGCACCCCGGCGACCGTGCGCCGGGCGGGCTGGGCGGCCCAGCCGGAAAAGTCGGTGCCGTCGTACGAGACGTCCAGCCGCAGCCGGGTCCGCTCGTCCACCTCGTACCTCCTGTGACGGAACGGGCCCGGCACCCCGAGGGGTGCCGGGCCCGGTCAAGCCCGATGATCAGGCCTTGCCGTTCTCCTCGGTCGCGAGGTCGCTGTCCTCGCGGGCCTCGGCGGTGTCACCGGAGGCCGAGACCGGAGCCTCGGCGTCCTGGTCGGCGACCTCGCTGGAGCGCGGGGCCTCCTCGGCCGGGGCCAGGGCCTCGACCTTGTCCTGCTGGGCGGCCTTGCGGGCGGCGGTCTTCTTGTTCGCCTTCGGCTCGGCGACCTGAAGCTCCTCCACCAGCTCGATGATCGCCATCGGAGCGGCGTCACCCTTGCGCGGACCGGTCTTCACGATCCGGGTGTAGCCACCGTTGCGGTTGGCGTACCGGGGCGCGATCTGGTCGAACAGGGCGTAGACCACGTCCTTGTCCTTGACGACGCCCAGCACCCGGCGCCGCGCGGCGAGGTCGCCGCGCTTGGCCTTGGTGATGAGCTGCTCGGCCAGCGGACGCAGCCGCCGGGCCTTCGTCTCGGTGGTCTGGATCTTGCCGTGCTGGAACAGCGCGGTGGCCAGGTTGGCCAGCATCAGCCGCTCGTGAGCGGGGCTGCCGCCGAGGCGGGGGCCCTTGGTGGGCGTGGGCATGCTTGGTGCTCCTCAGGTGTGGCGGCAGCGCGGACTAGAGCTGCTCGGTCTCGCGGTAGTCGTCGGTGTCGTAGTCGGCCTCGCCGAAGGCGTCCACGACGTGCGCCGGGTCGAAGTTCGGAGCCGAGTCCTTCAGCCCCAGGCCCATCCCGGCGAGCTTCATCTTGACCTCGTCGATCGACTTCTGACCGAAGTTGCGGATGTCGAGGAGGTCGGCCTCGGTACGCCCGATCAGCTCACCAACGGAGTTGATGCCCTCGCGCTTGAGGCAGTTGTAGGAGCGGACGGTGAGGTCCAGCTCCTCGATCGGCAGGGCCAGGTCGGCCGCCAGCTGGGCGTCCTGCGGGGACGGCCCGATGTCGATGCCCTCGGCGGTCTCGTCCAGCTCCCGGGCCAGCCCGAACAGCTCCACCAGCGTCGAGCCGGCCGAGGCCAGCGCGGTGCGCGGGCCCATCGACGGCTTGGTCTCGACGTCGATGATGAGCCGGTCGAAGTCGGTCCGCTGCTCGACACGGGTCGCCTCGACCCGGTAGGTCACCTTGAGCACGGGCGAGTAGATCGAGTCGACCGGGATCCGGCCGATCTCGGCGCCCGCCTGCTTGTTCTGCGCCGCGGTGACGTAGCCGCGACCCCGCTCGACGGTCAGCTCCATGTCGAGCCGGCCCTTGCCGTTCAGGGTGGCGAGCTTCAGGTCCGGGTTGTGCACCGAGACACCGGCCGGGGGCTGGATGTCACCGGCGGTCACGTCGCCCGGGCCCTGCTTGCGCAGGTACATGCTGACCGGCTCGTCGTGCTCGGAGCTGACGCACAGCTCCTTGATGTTCATGACGAGCTCGACCACGTCCTCCTTGACACCGGGGATGGTGGTGAACTCGTGCAGGACACCGTCGATCTTGATCGAGGTGACCGCCGCACCCGGGATGGACGACAGCAGCGTGCGCCGCAGCGAGTTGCCCAGGGTGTAGCCGAAGCCCGGCTCCAGCGGCTCGATGGTGAACCGGGAACGGGTCTCGTTGATCGACTCTTCGGAGAGAGACGGTCGCTGGCTGATGAGCATCTTTTCTCTTCTCTTCCGGGGCGCCCGCTATATGACGCCCACGACACAAACTGTTCCGGTGGCCCGCCCCGGAGGGCGGGCCACCGCAACGAGCCCTTACTTGGAGTAGAGCTCGACGATCAGCTGCTCCTGGACCTGGGTGTCGATCACCTGGCGGGCCGGGAGCGAGTGCACGAGGATCTTCATCTGGCTGGGGATCGCCTCGAGCCAGGCCGGAACCGACCGCGAACCGGCCTGAGCCTGCGCCACCAGGAACGGGGTGAGCTGCTTGCTCTTCTCCCGGACCTCGATGATGTCGTGCTCCTTGACGCGGTACGACGGGATGTCGACCTTCTTGCCGTTCACCGTGAAGTGACCGTGCTTGACCAGCTGGCGGGCCATGTCCCGGGAACCGGCGTAGCCGGCCCGGTAGACCACGTTGTCCAGCCGCGACTCGAGGATCTGCAGGAGGACCTCACCGGTCTTCGCCTGCTTGCCCACGGCCTCCTCGTAGTAGCCGCGGAACTGCTTCTCCAGCACGCCGTAGACCCGGCGGGCCTTCTGCTTCTCACGGAGCTGGAGCAGGTACTCCGTCTCCTTGGTGCGGCCGCGGCCGTGCTGCCCGGGCGGGAACGGCCGGGACTCGAACGGGCACTTCGGGCCATCGCACTTGCTGCCCTTGAGGAACAGCTTCATCTTCTCCCGCCGGCAACGGCGGCAGTCAGCACCGGTGTAACGAGCCATCTCTCTCTACCTCTCAGACCCGACGACGCTTCGGCGGACGGCACCCGTTGTGCGGCTGCGGGGTGACGTCGGAGATCTGCCCGACCTCCAGCCCGGCGGCCTGCAGCGAACGGATGGCGGTCTCCCGGCCGGAGCCGGGGCCCTTGACGAACACGTCGACCTTGCGCATGCCGTGATCCATGGCCCGGCGCGCGGCGGCCTCGGCGGCCAGCTGCGCGGCGAACGGGGTCGACTTGCGCGAGCCCTTGAAGCCCACCTGGCCCGAGGAGGCCCAGGAGATGACCGCACCGGTCGGGTCCGTGATGGACACGATGGTGTTGTTGAAGGTGCTCTTGATGTGCGCCTGCCCGTGGGCGACGTTCTTGCGTTCCTTGCGCCGGACCTTCTTGACGGCGGCTCCGGCACGAGCCTTCGGTGGCATAAGTCTGTGCGCTCCTAGTTACTTCTTGCCGGGCTTCTTCTTGCCGGCCACGGTCCGCTTCGGGCCCTTGCGGGTCCGCGCGTTGGTCTTGGTCCGCTGGCCACGGACGGGCAGGCCCCGGCGGTGCCGGATGCCCGCGTAGCAGCCGATCTCGACCTTGCGGCGGATGTCGGCGGCGACCTCGCGGCGAAGGTCACCTTCAACCTGGTAGTTGCCCTCGATGTGGTCGCGGAGCTGCACGAGCTCCTCGTCCGTGAGGTCCCGAGCGCGCTTGTCCGGCGAGATGCCGGTGGCGGCGAGCGTCTCCAGGGCGCGGGTACGACCGACCCCGAAGATGTAGGTGAGCGCGATCTCCAACCGCTTGTCGCGGGGGAGGTCCACGCCGACTAGACGTGCCATGTGCGGGCGTACTCCTCGTGATGTTGTGGCGGAGGTGTGGACCCGTCCCACCCCGCTACCGACCGTCCCTGTCCTTCCGGCGCGATCAGCGCCGGCGACCGGGATCGGTCGCTGCCCGAGCGGGCCCCGGCCTCCGACCGGGGGTCAACCACGAGGGGGTACGCGCTGCGTACCGCTCGCGGCTGGGACGAGCTGGTGATGTGTGTGTCGGATCTGCCACCCGGGCCGGTTCCGCCGCCGCTCGTCACGGTCGGCGGGAAACGGTTCAGCCCTGGCGCTGCTTGTGGCGCGGGTCAGAACAAATGATCATGACCCGGCCGTGCCGGCGGATGACCCGGCACTTGTTGCAGATCCTCTTGACGCTCGGCTTGACCTTCACGGTTGCCTTACTTCCCATCTGGCCCGGAGACGCGACGATGCGCGACCCGGACGTCGAAGACGGACACGGGGACGTCCCGGCCGTCGTCAGGCTTACTTGTAGCGGTAGACGATGCGCCCGCGGGTCAGGTCGTACGGCGAGAGCTCGACGACGACCCGGTCCTCCGGCAGGATGCGGATGTAGTGCTGCCGCATCTTGCCGCTGATGTGAGCCAGGACCTTGTGGCCGTTCGCGAGCTCCACCCGGAACATGGCGTTCGGCAGGGGCTCGATGACCCGACCCTCGATCTCGATGGCTCCGTCTTTTTTCGGCATGTCCTCCGCTGTCCTGACGTCGGTTGCTCCGGACGGCCCACAACGTCTTACACGGGCTCCGGCGGGAATCGCCGGGCCCGAGCCAGCCGCGGCTCCGAACTCCCACCGAAGCGCAGGGTGGGCATGCCGGAGTGGACGCTGTGCGCCGATCTGAAAGTGTACGCCCGCCTGCGCGCCGTCGCCAAACCGACCACCGGGCGGGTCACCGTGACGGAGGACATTCGCCGGGCTCACCCGCCGGCTGTGGCGCCGGCCACACTCCGCGGGCGGTCGATCAGTGGCGCCGGCGACGGTCCCGCCGGGCCCGGTCCCGCCGGGCCCGGACACGCCGCTCGGCCGGGCGCCACCCGTGGTCGTGACCGCCCACGGTACGCATCAGCAGGAAGAAGCCCCACGGCCCGATCGCCCAGGCCGGCCAGTAGTGCCCGAGGTGCCCGGAGCCGAGAGAGGCGAACAGCCAGATCGCGGTGAGGATCGCGGCGACCCGCAGCCACGGCGACCAGATGGCGAGCAGCCAGCCGGTGCCCCGCCCGCTGTCCACGACCGGCGCGCCCGCACCGGTGGCGGCGGGTGGTGCCGGGGGCGGCGCGGCGGGCGCCACCGCGGCGCGCTGCGCGGGCGCCGGCCCGGGCAGGTCGGCCACCACCTCGTCCAGGTCGGCGTAGGTCTTCGCGCCGTACGCCCGGCCCAGCCGCTCGTCGTACTCGTGCAGGCCGAGCCGGCCCTCCTCCAGGGCCACCCGGAGCCGCTCCGCCGTGGCCTCCCGGTCGGCGTCGGCCGCCCGCATCCCGCTCCGCCCGTCCATGCCGGCAAGCATGACACCGTCCCGCCAGCGGGCGGTACCGCACCGGGGCGGGACAGCGAGGCGCGAACCGCCCGAGCGGGAGGTTCCGGTCAGACGGCCGGAGAGCCGGCGGGCTGGCGCGCGGTGATCAGGTCGCCGAGCCGGGCCCGGCCGCCGTCCTCGGCGGTCAGCACCCAGACGCCGTCGTCCAGCAGCGCCATCGAGTGCTCGACGTGCACCGCCATCGACCGGTCGCGGGTCACCACGGTCCAGCCGTCGTCCAACTCGGCGGTACGCGCGGAGCCCATGGTGATCATCGGCTCGATGGCCAGCGCCATGCCCGGCACCAGGCGCGGGCCCTTGCCCGGGCGCCCGTGGTTCAGCACGTGCGGGTCCTGGTGCATCTCGGTGCCGATGCCGTGCCCGCCGTAGCCGTCGACGATGCCGTACCGGCCGCCCTTGCGGACCGCGGTCTCCACGGCGTGGGAGATGTCGGTGAGCCGGCCCTTGCCGCTCGCCGCGCCCCGCGCGGCGGCGGCGATGCCGGCCCACATGGCGTCCTCGGCGACCGCGGCCATCTTCAGCAGGGCCGGCTCGACCTCGCCGACGCCGACCGTGACGGCCGCGTCGCCGTGCCAACCGTCGAGCACCGCGCCGCAGTCGATCGAGATGATGTCGCCCTCGCGGAGCACCTGCGCCGGCGACGGGATGGCGTGTACCACCTGCTCGTTGACCGACGAGCAGATCGACGCCGGGAAGCCGTGGTAGCCCTTGAACGACGGGACCGCGCCGGCCTCCCGGATGGTGGCCTCGGCGATCGCGTCGAGATCGGCGGTGCTCACGCCGGGCGCGACCGCCTCCCGCATCCGGCTCAGCGCGCGGGCGACCACCAGACCGGCGGCCCGCATCAGCTCGATCTGCTCGGGGGTCTTCAGCTGGATGTCCAGCTGGGGACGACGCATGGAGGCGACACCTTTCGTTGCGCGGAACAGCGGGGCACGTCGCACGTACCCCGCTGTTCGCACTCTATCCGCCGGAGCCCGGCGGGACGTCAGCCGCCGTACGAGCGGAGGGCGTCGATGGCGCGGACGGTGACGTCCTCCACCGGGCCGGTCGCGTCGATGCCGACGAGCTTGCCCTGGGCGCCGTAGTAGTCCACCAGCGGCGCGGTCTTCTCGGCGTACTCCCGCAGCCGGGCCGCGATGGTCTCCGGCTTGTCGTCGTCCCGCTGGAACAGCTCGGCGCCGCAGCGGTCGCAGACGCCCTCGCGCGTGGTGGCGTCGAACTCGACGTGCCAGATCTTGCCGCAGCCGCGGCAGGTGCGCCGGCCGGAGAGCCGCCGGATCACCTCGTCGTCGTCGACCACCAGCTCCAGCACGAGGTCCAGCGCCGTGCCGAGGTCGGCGAGGAGCTTGTCCAGCGCGGCGGCCTGCGGGGTCGTCCGCGGGAAGCCGTCGAGGAGGAAACCCTCGCCGGCGTCCGGCTCGGCGAGCCGGTCCCGCACCATGTTGATGGTGACCTCGTCCGGCACCAGCTTGCCGGCGTCCATGTACCGCTTCGCCTCGACTCCCAGGGGCGTGCCCTGGGAGACGTTGGCCCGGAAGATGTCACCGGTCGAGATCTTCGGCACCGAGAGGTGAGCGGCAATGAACTCCGCCTGCGTGCCCTTGCCCGCGCCCGGCGGGCCAACCAGAACGAGTCGCATCTACCGCAGGAACCCTTCGTAGTTCCGCTGCATGAGTTGGCTCTCGATCTGCTTCACGGTCTCCAGACCGACGCCGACCATGATGAGCACAGCGGTGCCGCCGAACGGGAAGTTCTGGAACTGCTGGTTGTCGAGCCAGATGAAGAAGAAGTTCGGCAGGATCGCGACGACGCCCAGGTAGAGCGCGCCCGGCAGGGTGATCCGGCTGAGGATGAAGTCGAGGTACTCGGCGGTCGGCTTGCCGGGGCGGATGCCCGGCACGAAGCCGCCGTACTTCTTCATGTTGTCCGCGACCTCGGTCGGGTTGAACGTGATCGACACGTAGAAGTACGTGAAGAAGATGATCAGCAGGAAGTAGATCGCGATGTGCTCCGGCGCCGCGGCCTTCACGATGTGGTTCTGGATCCAGGCCTGGGTCTTCCCCGGGTTGTTCTGGTCGAAGAACTGGAGTGCGAGCTGCGGCAGGTAGAGCAGCGACGAGGCGAAGATGACCGGGATGACGCCGGCCTGGTTCACCTTGAGCGGGATGTAGGTCGACGTGCCGCCGTACATCCGCCGGCCGATCATGCGCTTGGCGTACTGCACCGGGATCCGGCGCTGGGCCTGCTCGATGAACGTGACCGCGGTGATGACCAGCAGGACCAGGGCGATGACGAGGAGGAACATCCCCCAGCCCTTGGTGGTCTTGATCTTCCAGCCCTCGCTGGGGAGCCGGGCCGCGATCGAGGTGAAGATCAGCACGGACATGCCGTTGCCGACGCCCCGGTCGGTGATCAGCTCACCGAGCCACATCACCATGCCGGTGCCGGCGGTCATCGTCATGACCAGGATGGTCAGCGTCAGCCAGTCCGGGATGCCGGTGCCCCGCGGGACGATCGGGAACTGGTCGCACTGGTTGTTGAAGAGCTGACCCGAGCGCGCCAGCGCCACGAACGCCGAGGACTGGAGGATGCCCAGGCCCAGCGTCAGGTAGCGGGTGTACTGGGTGATCTTCGCCTGGCCGGCCTGCCCCTCCTTGCGGAGCTGCTCCAGGCGCGGAATGACCACGGTCAGCAGCTGCAGGATGATCGACGCGGTGATGTAGGGCATGATGCCCAGCGCGAAGACCGAGAGCTGGAGCAGCGCGCCCCCGGAGAAGAGGTCCAGCAGGCCCAGCACACCGGTGCCGCCCTGGACGGTGTCGAGGCACTTCTGCACGTTGCCGTACGAGACGCCCGGGCTGGGCAGCGTGGCGCCCAGCCGGTAGACCGCGATGATGCCTACTGTGAACAGCAGCTTCTTGCGCAGGTCAGGCGTACGGAACGCACTGAGAAAGGCGGACAGCAACTTCTTCCTCCTGCGCGACGCGGGCCGCCGGTGATGATCCCTGGCGGAGCGGGGTGGGTGCCGGGCGGACCGCCCGATATCCATAGCTGGGAAGGGACTCTAACAGCCCGACCCGGGTCCGGGCAGATGTGCCCGGCTACATAAAACGAATCCGATGTTACCCGGCGCACATGTGCCAGGTAGAGCACGGCGCCCGCCCAGTTGCGGACAACTGAGCGGGCGCCATGACGTGCCTTACAGCTCGGTGACCGAGCCGCCGGCCGCGGTGATCTTCTCCTTGGCCGACGCGCTGAACGCGTGCGCCGACACCTGGAGAGCCACGCCGCCGAGGTCGCCGGTGCCGAGCACCTTGACCGGGTGGCCCTTGCGGACCGCGCCGACCTCGACCAGCTCGGCCGGGCCGACCTGGCCGCCGTTCGGGAAGAGCTCGGCGAGCCGGTCCAGGTTGACCACCTGGAAGACGACCTTGAACTTGTTCTTGAAGCCCTTCAGCTTCGGCAGGCGCATGTGGATGGGCATCTGCCCACCCTCGAACGCCGCCGAGATGTTCTTCCGGGCCTTGGAGCCCTTGGTACCGCGACCGGCGGTCTTGCCCTTCGAGCCCTCACCGCGACCCACGCGGGTCTTGTCGGTCTTGGCTCCGGGCGCCGGGCGCAGGTGGTGAACCTTGATCGTCATTACTCGACCTCCTCGACCTTCACGAGGTGGTTGACCGTGAAGATCATGCCCCGGATCTCCGGCCGGTCCTCCTTGACCACCACGTCGTTGATCCGCTTGAGACCGAGCGAACGCAGCGAGTCACGCTGGTTCTTCTTGGTCCCGATCTCGGACCGGACCTGGGTGACCTTCAGGCGAGCCATCAGGACGCCACCCCCGCCCGCGACGCCAGCATGGCGGCCGGCGCGACGTCCTCGACCGGCAGACCACGACGGGCCGCGACCTGCTCCGGCGACTCGAGCGCCTTCAGGGCCGCCACCGTGGCGTGCACGATGTTGATCGGGTTCGACGAGCCGAGGCTCTTGGAGAGCACGTCGTGGATGCCCGCGCACTCCAGCACGGCACGGACCGGACCGCCGGCGATGACACCCGTACCGGCCGAGGCCGGCTTGAGCAGCACCACACCGGCCGCGTCCTCGCCCTGCACCGGGTGCGGGATCGACTGGCCGATCCGCGGCACCTTGAAGAAGTGCTTCTTGGCCTCCTCGACACCCTTGGCGATCGCCGCGGGCACCTCCTTGGCCTTTCCGTAGCCCACACCGACGGTGCCGTCGCCGTCGCCCACGATCACCAGGGCGGTGAAGCTGAAGCGACGACCACCCTTCACGACCTTGGCGACGCGGTTGATCGCGACGACCCGCTCGAGGTGCGGGGTCTTCTCGACGGGCGCGTTTCCGCGGCCGCCCTCACGGCGGTTGTCGCGGCGACCACCCTCGTTGCCACCGGACCCGCCGCCACGGCGCTGTTGACCTGGCATCAGCAGCCTTCCTTCTCTCTCGTGACGGGGTTTCTAGAACTCGAGCCCGGCTTCGCGGGCGGCTGCGGCAAGCGCGGCGACCCGCCCCGCGTACCGGTTGCCACCGCGGTCGAAGACGACCTTCGAGACGCCGGCGGCCTTGGCGCGCTCGGCGAGCAGGGCGCCGACCTTGCCGGCCAGGGCGCTCTTGTCGCCCTCGGCGCCGCGCAGCGAGGCGTCCATGGTCGAGGCCGACGCCAGGGTGTGACCCTTGGTGTCGTCCACGATCTGGGCGACGATGTGCCGCAGGGAGCGGGTGACGACCAGGCGGGGACGCTCGGTGGTGCCGCTGACGTTCTTGCGGACCCGGAAGTGCCGGCGCGCACGCCCGACGGCCCGCTTGGCGGCGACGCCGCGGCGGCGCTTGAGCAGCGTGGCGCTCACTTCTTACCTGCCTTTCCAGCCTTGCGGCGGATGACCTCGCCCTGGTACTTCACGCCCTTGCCCTTGTAGGGCTCCGGCGGGCGGATCTTCCGGATGTTGGCGGCGACCTCGCCGACCTGCTGCTTGTCGATGCCGGCCACGTGGAACAGCGTCGGCCGCTCCACCGTGAAGGTGATGCCCTCCGGGGCCGGAACCAGCACCGGGTGCGAGAAGCCGAGCGCGAACTCGAGGTCCTTGCCCTTGGCGGTCACGCGGTAACCGGTACCGGCGATCTCGAGGCTCTTGCGGTAGCCCTCGGTCACGCCGACGATCATGTTGGCCACCAGCGTACGGCTCAGGCCGTGCAGCTCCTTGGCCTTGCGCTCGTCGTTGGGCCGGTTGACGTGCAGCGCGCCGTCCTCGCCCCGCTCCGCCGTGATCGGCTCGGCCAGTACGTGGCTCAGCTCGCCCTTGGGGCCCTTGACCTTGACGGTCTGGCCGTCGATGGTGATGTCGACGCCGGCTGGCACCGGGATCGACTTACGTCCAATACGCGACATTTCTACCTGTCTCCCGTTACCAGACGAAGGCGAGGACTTCCCCGCCAACGCTCCGCTTGCGGGCCTGCCGGTCGGTGAGCAGCCCCTGGGACGTCGAAATGATCGCCACGCCCAGCCCGCCGAGCACCCGCGGGAGCCCGTCCGACTTGGCGTACACCCGGAGACCGGGCTTGGACACGCGCTTGATGCCGGCCAGGCTCCGCTCCCGGTTCTGGCCGTACTTCAGCTCGACGACCAGTCGCTTGCCGACGGCACCCTCTTCGGGCTCCTCGACCGACCAGGCGGCGACATAACCCTCGGCCTTGAGGACCTCGGCGATGTTCGCCTTGATCTTCGAGTAGGGCATCGTCACCCGGTCGTGGTACGCCTGGTTGGCGTTACGCAGACGCGTGAGCATGTCTGCGATCGGGTCGGTCATCGTCATGAAATTCGTCAACCTTTCTCGCCGGGGTTCCCCGGGCCAGGCCCGGGGCCTACGGCGAAGAGACAGTTCAGCTGACGCGCGGAGCGCGCCGGGCTATTACCAGGAAGCCTTGGACACGCCGGGCAGCTCACCGCGGTGGGCCATCTCCCGGATGCACACCCGGCAGAGACCGAACTTGCGGTAGACCGCCTTCGGACGCCCGCACCGCTGGCAGCGGGTGTACGCGCGAACCGAGAACTTCGGCTTCGCGGCCGCCTTGAGGATCAGCGCCTTCTTGGCCATCTCAGTTCTCCTTGAACGGGAAGCCCAGGAGCTTGAGCAGCGCCCGGCCCTCGTCGTCGGTCGTGGCGGTCGTGACCACCGTGATGTCCATGCCCCGCTGGCGATCGATCTTGTCCTGGTCGATCTCGTGGAACACCGACTGCTCGGTCAGACCGAACGTGTAGTTGCCGTGGCCGTCGAGCTTGCGCCCGTCCAGGCCGCGGAAGTCGCGGATACGCGGCAGCGCGATGGAGAGCAGCCGGTCCAGGAACTCCCACATCCGGTCGCCCCGCAGGGTGACCTTCGCGCCGATCGGCATGCCCTCACGCAGCTTGAACTGCGCGATGGACTTGGTCGCCCGCCGCACCAGCGGCTTCTGGCCGGTGATGGTGGCCAGGTCGCGGACGGCGCCGTCGATCAGCTTGGCGTCCCGAGCGGCCTCGCCGACGCCCATGTTGACGACGATCTTGACGAGCCCGGGCACCTGCATGGGGTTGCCGTAGCTGTACTGCTCCTGCAGCTTCGCCACGACCTCGTTGCGGTACCGCTCCTTGAGGCGCGGCAGGGTCTTGGTTTCGGTAGCCGTGGTCATCAGAGGTCCTTACCGGTGCTACGCGCGATGCGGACCTTCTGGCCGTTGTCGTCGACCCGGTAACCGACGCGGGTCGGCTTGCCGTCGGAGTCCAGGACCTGCACGTTCGAGACGTGGATCGGGGCCTCCTGGGTGACGATGCCACCGGTCTTGGCGCCACGCTGGGTGGTGCTGATGCGAGTGTGCTTCTTGACCCGGTTCACGCCCTCGACCAGGACCTTGTCCTGCCGCGGGTAGGCCGCGATGACCTTGCCCTTGGCGCCCTTGTCCTTGCCGGCGATGACGACGACCGTGTCGCCCTTCTTGACCTTCACGGTCACAACACCTCCGGCGCGAGAGAGATGATCTTCATGAACCGCTTGTCCCGCAGCTCGCGGCCCACCGGACCGAAGATGCGGGTACCGCGCGGGTCCCCACCGTCCTTGATGATGACGGCAGCGTTCTCGTCGAAGCGGATGTACGACCCGTCCGGCCGCCGCCTCTCCTTGGCGGTGCGAACGACGACAGCCTTGACGACGTCGCCCTTCTTCACACCGGCACCGGGGATCGCGTCCTTGACCGTGGCCACGATGACGTCGCCGATGCTCGCGTAGCGCCGACCGGAGCCACCGAGAACCCGGATGCACAGGATCTCCCTGGCACCCGTGTTGTCGGCGACACGCAGTCGCGACTCCTGCTGAATCACGTCTATCTCCTATGTCTGCCGGTTCTCCGGCCACCGGGGGTGGCCGGAGCCTGGCGGAACCTGCGCCCGACCGAAGCCGGCCGAGCTCGAGCCTTCGCTACTTGGCCTTCTCGAGGATCTCCACGACCCGCCACCGCTTGGTGGCGGACAGCGGCCGGGTCTCCATGATCAGGACCCGGTCGCCGATGCCGGCCGAGTTCTGCTCGTCGTGGACCTTCAGCTTGCTGGTGCGGCGCATGATCTTGCCGTACAGCGCGTGCTTGACCCGGTCCTCGACCTCGACCACGACGGTCTTGTCCATCTTGTCGCTGACCACGAGGCCCTCGCGCACCTTGCGACGGGCCCGCGCGGCGGCGGTCGTGTTCTCACTCATGATGCAGTCACCTCAGTCGGCGCGGCCGAGAGACCCAGCTCACGCTCACGCATGATCGTGTAGATCCGGGCGATCTCCCGACGGATGACCTGCAGCCGTCGGTTGTTGTCGAGCTGCCCGGTTGCGCCCTGCACGCGGAGGTTGAACAGCTCCGCCTTCGCCTCGCGCAGCTTCGTGACCAGCTCCTCCTCGGAGAGCTCACGCAGCTCGGAGGCCTTGACGCCCGCTGCCATCAGGATTCACCCACTTCGCGCGTAACAATGCGGCACTTCATCGGGAGCTTGTGGATCGCGCGACGCATCGCCTCTCGCGCGATCTGCTCGTTGGGGAAGGACATCTCGAAGAGAACCCGCCCCGGCTTGACGTTGGCGACCCACCACTCGGGCGAACCCTTACCGGAACCCATCCGGGTTTCCGCCGGCTTCTTGGTGAGGGCCTGGTCCGGGAAGATCGTGATCCAGACCTTGCCGCCACGCTTGATGTGACGGGTCATCGCGATACGCGCCGACTCGATCTGACGGTTGGTCACGTACGCCGGCTCGAGAGCCTGGATCCCGAACTCGCCGAACACCACCCGGTTACCGCCCTTGGACGCGCCGTGGCGGTCCGGGTGGTGCGGCTTGCGGAAGCCCTTCGGGGGCTTGCGCGGCATCAGCATCTGTCAGCCCTCCTGCTGCGTCTCTGCCGGCTGAGTGGCGGCCGCGGCGACGGCGCCGGCGTCAACCGGCTCGCCGCTCGGCGTCTCGGCCTGCTGCGCGATGGTGGTCGCGGCAGCCCGGCCGGCCTCGGTGCCACCGGCGGTCGTGCCCGACGAACCCGACCGGCCACGGCGCGGCCGCTCGGGGCGGTCACCGCGGTCACGGCGCGGGCGGGACGGACCCGTCTCGGCCGGAGCCTCCCGGCCCGGGACGGCGTCGCCCTTGTAGATCCAGACCTTCACGCCGATCCGGCCGAAGGTGGTACGGGCCTCGAAGAAGCCGTACTCGATGTTGGCCCGCAGCGTGTGCAGCGGGACCCGTCCCTCGCGGTAGAACTCGGTCCGGCTCATCTCGGCGCCGCCGAGACGGCCCGAGACCTGAACCCGGATGCCCTTGCAGGCCGGGTTCTTCATCGCGGACTGCATCGCCTTGCGCATGGCCCGACGGAAGCTGACCCGGCTGGACAGCTGCTCGGCGACGCCCTGGGCAACCAGCTGCGCGTCCGACTCGGGGTTCTTCACCTCGATGATGTTCAGCTGGACCTGCTTGCCGGTGAGCTTCTCCAGCTCGCCGCGGATCCGGTCGGCCTCCGCACCCTTACGGCCGATGACGATGCCCGGCCGGGCGGTGTGGATGTCGACGCGGACCCGGTCCCGGGTGCGCTCGATGTCGACCTTGGAGATGCCGGCGCGCTCGAGGCCCTTGGACATCATCCGGCGGATCTTGACGTCCTCGCCGATGTAGTCCTTGTAGAGCTTGTCCGCGAACCAGCGGGACTTCCAGTCGGTCGAGATGCCGAGCCGGAACCCAGTGGGGTGAACCTTCTGACCCATTACTCGGCACCTTCCGTCGTGCTCTGCCCCTCAGCCGCTTCGGCCTGGTTGGTCGCCTCGGCCTTCGTCTGCGCCTGGGCCTTCTTCGCCGACTTCTTCGGCGCGGCCGGTGCCACCGCCTCGACCGCCACGGTGATGTGGCAGGTCCGCTTGCGGATCCGGTACGCCCGGCCCTGCGCCCGCGGCCGGAACCGCTTCATCGTCGGGCCCTCGTCGACGAACGCCTCGCTGACGAGCAGCGCGTCGGGGTCCAGCCGCTCGTTGTTCTCCGCGTTGGCGATCGCGCTCGCGAGCACCTTGTACACCTGCTCGCTCGCAGCCTGCGGCGCGAACTGCAGCACCGTGAGCGCCTCCTTCGCGGGCAGGCCGCGGACGAGGTTGACCACCCGGCGCGCCTTCATCGGCGAGATGCGCACGTGCCGCGCAACCGCCCGCGCGCCCGGAAGCACCGGAGCGTCGCCCTTTCCTGGCATCGCTGTAACCCCTTGTTCCTCTATCCGTATGCCCGCGGCGTCAGCGCCGGCGGCTCTTCCGGTCGTCCTTCTCGTGACCCTTGAACGTGCGGGTCAGCGCGAACTCGCCGAGCTTGTGCCCGACCATGGCCTCGGTCACGAAGACCGGGACGTGCTTGCGTCCGTCGTGCACGGCGATCGTGTGACCCAGCATCTCCGGGATGATCGTCGAGCGCCGCGACCAGGTCTTGATGACGTTCTTCGAGCCCTTGTCGTTCTGCGTCTCCACCTTCTTGAGCAGGTGGTCGTCGACGAACGGGCCCTTCTTCAGGCTGCGAGGCATGTCTTATCTCCCTCAGCCGCGCTTACGCGTGGCGTAGCGGCGGCGGACGATCAGCCGGTCGCTCGGCTGGCCCTTACGACGGGTGCGGCCCTCGGGCTTACCCTGCGGGTTGACCGGGTGGCGACCACCGGAGGTCTTACCCTCACCACCACCGTGCGGGTGGTCCACCGGGTTCATGGCGACACCACGGACGGTCGGGCGCTTGCCCTTCCACCGCATCCGGCCGGCCTTACCCCAGTTGATGTTCGACTGGTCGGCGTTGCCGATCTCGCCGACGCTGGCGCGGCAGCGCACGTCGACCCGCCGGATCTCGCCGGACGGCATGCGGAGGGTCGCGTACGCGCCCTCACGGCCGAGCAGCTGGATGCCGACGCCGGCCGAGCGGGCCAGCTTGGCGCCGCCGCCCGGACGCAGCTCCACGTTGTGGATGGTGGTACCGACCGGGATGTTGCGCAGCGGCAGGTTGTTGCCCGGCTTGATGTCGGCGCTCGGCCCCGACTCCACCCGGTCGCCCTGCTTCAGGTCCTTCGGCGCGAGGATGTAGCGCTTCTCGCCGTCGGCGTAGTGCAGCAGCGCGATGCGCGCGGTGCGGTTCGGGTCGTACTCGATGTGCGCGACCTTCGCCGGCACGCCGTCCTTGTCGACCCGCTTGAAGTCGATCAGGCGGTACTGCCGCTTGTGGCCGCCACCGTGGTGCCGGGTGGTGATCCGGCCGTGGGCGTTGCGTCCGCCCTTCTTCGGCAGCGGAGCCAGCAGCGACTTCTCCGGCGTCGACCGGGTGATCTCGGCGAAGTCGGCAACGCTCGAGCCACGCCGGCCCGGCGTCGTCGGCTTGTACTTACGGATAGCCATTGTCTACACCCCTCAGCTGACCGGGCCGCCGAAGGCCTCGATACGGTCACCGTCAGCCAGCTTCACGATCGCCCGCTTGGTGGACTTGCGCTGACCGAAGCCGGTCTTGGTGCGCTTGCGCTTGCCCTCGCGGTTGAGCGTGTTGACCGTCAGGACGCGGACGTTGAAGATCTGCTGGATAGCGATCTTGATCTCGGTCTTGTTGGCGTCCGGGTGCACCAGGAAGGTGTACCAGTTCCGGTTCAGCTCGCTGTAGCTCTTCTCCGAGACGACCGGGGCGACGATGATGTCGCGCGGATCGGCGATCGTGCTCACTTGCCACCCTCCTCGGTGGTCTCGGCGGGAACGCCCAGGAACTCGTCCAGGGCCTCCTTCGTGAAGACCACGTCGTCGGCCACCAGCACGTCGTACGTGTTGAGCTGGCCGGACTCGATCAGGTGCACCCGCGGCTCGTTGCGCAGCGACACCCAGTTCAGCTCGTCGGTGCTGCTCAGCACGACCAGGACCCGACGGGCCTCGGTCAGCTTCGCCAGCGTGGCCAGCGCGGCCTTGGTCGACGGCTTCTCGCCCGAGACGAACGCCTCGACGACGTGCACCTGGCCGGCGCGGGCCCGGTCGGAGAGGGCGCCACGCAGGGCGGCGGCCTTCATCTTCTTCGGGGTGCGCTGGCTGTAGTCGCGCGGCACCGGGCCGTGGACCACGCCACCGCCGGCGAACTGCGGCGCGCGGATCGAGCCCTGGCGGGCACGACCGGTGCCCTTCTGCTTGTACGGCTTCTTGCCTCCACCGGAGACCTCGCCGCGGGTCTTGACCTTGTGCGTGCCCTGCCGGGCCGCCGCCAGCTGAGCCACCACGACCTGGTGCATCAGCGGGATGTTGGCCTGGGCGTCGAAGATGTCGGCGGGCAGCTCGACGGAGCCGGCCTTGTTGCCTTCGACGTTGAGGACGTCAACGGTGGTCACTTGGCCGCACCGCCCTTCTTCACCTTGGTCTTGGCCGCGGTACGGACCAGGACCAGCGCGCCCTTGGGGCCGGGAATGGCGCCACGGACGAGCAGGAGGTTGTTCTCGCTGTCCACCGCCTGGACGGTCAGGTTCTGGACGGTGTAGCGAACGCCACCCATCCGACCCGCCATCCGGGTGCCCTTGAAGACGCGACCCGGGGTCGCGCAGGCGCCGATCGAGCCCGGCGAGCGGTGCTTGCGCTCCACACCGTGGCTGGCGCGCAGACCGTGGAAGCCGTGCCGCTTCATCGGGCCGGCGTAGCCCTTGCCCTTGGTCTTGCCGGTGACGTCGATGGTCACGCCGGCCGGGAACTCCTCGACCGTGACCTCCTGGCCGGCCGAGTAGTCCGCGGCGTCCGCGGTGCGCAGCTCGACGATGTGCCGGCGCGGCGCGACGTCCGCCTTGGCGTAGTGCCCGGCGATCGGCTTCTTGACCTTGCGCGGGTCGATGGCCCCGTACGCCAGCTGGACCGCGGAGTAACCGTCCTTGTCGGCGCTACGAACCTGGCTCACGACGCACGGGCCGGCCTGAACCACGGTCACGGGAACAACGCGGTTGTTGTCCCAGACCTGGGTCATGCCGAGCTTTGCGCCCAGGATCCCCTTGACTTGCCTGTCCATTTGTCCGGTCCCTACAGCTTGATCTCGATGTCGACGCCAGCCGGCAGGTCGAGGCGCATGAGCGAGTCGACCGTCTTCGGGGTCGGGTCGATGATGTCGATCAGACGCTTGTGCGTGCGCATCTCGAAGTGCTCGCGCGAGTCCTTGTACTTGTGCGGCGAGCGGATGACGCAGAAACGGTTGATCTCCGTGGGCAGCGGCACCGGGCCAGCGACCTGCGCCCCGGTACGCGTCACCGTCTCGACGATCTTCCGAGCCGAGGAGTCGACGACCTCGTGGTCATAGGCCTTGAGCCGGATGCGGATCTTCTGTCCCGCCATGGTGGCTTCTGTTCCTTCTCTCGATGCCGCTGTGTTGCGGGCGCCTGTACCGGCTGGCACAGGCCCACTTCGCCGACCCCCGCGGTCGGGCGTGTCGCGCCCGTGGGCCGGGCTCCGCCCCGGGGCTCCGGAGCGATTTCCGACCACGCGGTGGGTCATGGCGCCGATCGCGGTGACCGCGACCTGGACGCCGCGCGAGGGTGGTTGACCGCCAGTGGCGATCAACCACCCCACGCGAGACTGTCTGTCTCCCGGAGGTCCAGCGTTAACCGGACGCGGGCGACTGACCGTCGTTACGCAACCTGACTAGTATGCCGCACGACCGGCGGCGACGCTAATCGGGGTTACCCAGCTCACTTGACGATCTTGGTGACGCGACCAGCGCCGACCGTGCGGCCACCCTCCCGGATCGCGAACTTGAGGTTTTCCTCCATCGCGATGGGCTGGATCAGCTTCACGGACATCGTGGTGTTGTCGCCCGGCATGACCATCTCGGTGCCCTCGGGCAGCGTGACGACGCCGGTGACGTCCGTGGTCCGGAAGTAGAACTGCGGACGGTAGTTCTGGAAGAACGGGGTGTGCCGGCCGCCCTCCTCCTTGGAGAGGATGTAGACCGTCGCCTCGAACTCCGTGTGCGGGGTCGTGGTGCCCGGCTTGATGACGACCATGCCGCGCTCGACGTCCTCGCGCTTGATGCCGCGGAGGAGCAGACCGACGTTCTCGCCGGCCCGGGCCTCGTCGAGCAGCTTGCGGAACATCTCGATGCCGGTGCAGGTGGTCTTCATCGACTTCTCGCGGATGCCGACGATCTCCACCTCCTCGTTCGGCTTGAGGATGCCGCGCTCGGCGCGACCGGTGACGACGGTGCCACGACCGGTGATCGTGAACACGTCCTCGATCGGCATCAGGAACGGCTTCTCGGTCTCGCGCTCCGGCTGCGGGATCGCGGTGTCGACAGCGTTCATGAGGTCCATGAGCTTGCCGGTCCACTCGGGGTCACCCTCGAGGGCCTTCAGCGCCGAGACCCGCACGACCGGCAGGTCGTCACCCGGGTACTCCTGCGACGAGAGCAGCTCGCGGACCTCGAGCTCGACGAGCTCCAGGAGCTCCTCGTCGTCAACCATGTCGCTCTTGTTGAGCGCCACGACGATGTACGGCACACCGACCTGACGGGCCAGCAGCACGTGCTCGCGGGTCTGCGGCATCGGGCCGTCGGTCGCCGCCACCACCAGGATCGCGCCGTCCATCTGCGCGGCACCGGTGATCATGTTCTTGATGTAGTCGGCGTGACCGGGGCAGTCGACGTGCGCGTAGTGACGCGCCTCGGTCTGGTACTCGACGTGCGCGATCGAGATCGTGATGCCGCGGGCCTTCTCCTCCGGCGCCTTGTCGATCTGATCGAACGGCGTGTACGGGTTGAGGTCCGGGAACTGGTCGTGCAGGACCTTCGTGATGGCCGCCGTCAGCGTCGTCTTACCGTGGTCGATGTGACCAATGGTGCCGATGTTGACGTGCGGCTTAGTCCGCTCGAACTTCGCCTTCGCCACTGGTGTCCTCCTGTGGACTTTCTTGGTTCGTTCGCCCCGGTGCGCCGGTCGGCGCTTAGGACTCTGTCGACAGCCTTTCCGACCTGACGGCCGGAGAGCCTTTGGTGGGTTCTGCGGCGATGAAGCCTACAGGCCCGGATTTCACACAACCCGACCGAGGTGGCCGCAGGCGGGAGATCCCTCCCGCGACCGCCCCCGGATCATCGGGTCAGCTCAGGTGAGCGTCACTCACCCGTCGCCTTGGCGATGATCTCCTTCGCCACGCTCTGAGGAACCTCGGCGTAGGAGTCGAACTGCATGCTGTAGCTAGCCCGGCCCTGGGTCTTCGACCGCAGGTCGCCGACGTAGCCGAACATCTCCGACAACGGCACCAGGGCCCGGACGATGCGGGCGCCGCTGCGCTCCTCCATCGCCTGGATGATGCCCCGCCGGGAGTTGAGGTCGCCGATGACGTCACCCATGTTCTCCTCAGGGGTGGTGACCTCAACGGCCATCATCGGCTCGAGCAACGCGGGGTCGGCCTTGCGGGCCGCCTCCTTCATCACCATCGAGCCGGCGATCTTGAACGCCATTTCCGACGAGTCGACCTCGTGGTACTGGCCGTCCAGCAGCGTCAGCTTGACACCCACCAGCGGGAAGCCGGCGAGAATGCCGTACTGCATGGCGTCCTGGGCGCCCGCGTCCACCGACGGGATGAACTCTCGGGGGATGCGGCCACCGGTGACGGCGTTCGCGAACTCGTAGGTCGGCGAGTCGTTGTCCAGCGGCAGCGGCTCGATGCTCACGATCACGCGGGCGTACTGGCCGGAACCACCGGTCTGCTTCTTGTGGGTGTACTCGATCTTCTCCACCTTGCGGCGGATCGTCTCGCGGTACGCCACCTGCGGCTTACCGATGTTCGCCTCGACGTTGAACTCGCGGCGCATCCGGTCGACCAGGATGTCCAGGTGCAGCTCGCCCATGCCGGAGATGACCGTCTGACCGGTCTCCTCGTCCAGCTTGACGCGGAAGGTCGGGTCCTCCTCGGCCAGCCGCTGGATGGCGGTGCTGAGCTTCTCCTGGTCAGCCTTGGTCTTCGGCTCGATCGCGACCTCGATGACCGGCTCCGGGAAGGTCATCGACTCCAGGATGACCGGGTTGGCCGGGTCGCAGAGCGTGTCGCCGGTGGTGGTCTGCTTGAGACCCTGCACCGCGATGATGTCGCCAGCCTGGGCCGAGCCGCGCTCTTCCCGCTTGTTGGCGTGCATCTGGTAGATCTTGCCGATGCGCTCCTTGCGGTCCTTGGTGGAGTTGACCACCTGGGTACCGGTCTCGACCACACCGGAGTAGACCCGGACGTAGGTGAGCTTGCCGAGGTGCTTGTCGGTCTGGATCTTGAAGGCCAGGCCGGAGAACGGCTCGGACTTCGACGGCTTCCGCTGCATCGGCGTCTCGCCGTCGGTGGCGGTGCCCTCGATGGCCGGGACGTCCAGCGGCGACGGCAGGAAGTCGACCACGGCGTCGAGCATGGGCTGCACGCCCTTGTTCTTGAACGCCGAGCCGCAGAGCACCGGGTTGGCCTTGCTGGCGATGGTGGCGCGCCGGATGGCGGCCTTGATCTCCTCGACGGAGATCTCCTCGCCCTCCAGGTACTTCTCCATCACCGAGTCGTCGACGTCGGCCAGGGTCTCCATCAGCTTCTCGCGCCACTCGGCCGCGGAGTCGGCCAGGTCGGCCGGGATCTCCTCGATCGCGTAGTCCTCACCCTTCTGGGTCTCCCCGCGCCAGGTGAGCGCCCGCATGCCGATCAGGTCGACGACGCCGATGTGGTCGCCCTCGAGCCCGATCGGGATCTGGAGCACCAGCGGAGTGGCGTTGAGCCGGTCGATCATCATCTGCACGCAGCGGAAGAAGTCGGCACCGGTCCGGTCGAGCTTGTTGACGAAGCACATCCGCGGGACGTGGTACTTGTCGGCCTGCCGCCAGACGTTCTCCGTCTGCGGCTCCACACCGGCGACACCGTCGTAGACCGCGACCGCACCGTCCAGCACCCGCAGCGACCGCTCGACCTCGACCGTGAAGTCGACGTGACCGGGCGTGTCGATGATCTGGATCGTGTGGCCCTTCCACTCACACTTGGTAGCAGCGGAGGTGATGGTGATGCCACGCTCCTGCTCCTGCTCCATCCAGTCCATGACGGCAGCGCCCTCGTGGACCTCACCGATCTTGTACGTGATACCGGTGTAGAACAGGATCCGCTCGGTGGTCGTGGTCTTACCGGCATCGATGTGCGCCATGATGCCGATGTTGCGTACGTTGGCGAGCGCGTCTGCGGCGGCCACTTCAATCCCTACTTATCGTCGTCTAGACACAACTGGTGGCGGTTCCGGCGCCTCGTGGGCGCCGGAACCAGGGTGTTACCAGCGGTAGTGCGCGAAGGCCTTGTTGGACTCGGCCATCTTGTGCGTGTCCTCGCGCCGCTTGACGGCGGCACCGAGGCCGTTGCTCGCGTCCAGCAGCTCGTTCATCAGCCGCTCGACCATGGTCTTCTCGCGACGGGCCTTGGAGTACGTCACCAGCCAGCGCAGGCCGAGGGTGGTCGCGCGGGCCGGACGGACCTCGACCGGCACCTGGTAGGTGGCGCCACCGACACGGCGGCTGCGCACCTCGAGGGTGGGCTTGACGTTGTCCATCGCGCGCTTGAGCGTGACGACCGGGTCGGTGCCGCTCTTCTCGCGGCAGCCCTCCAGGGCGGCGTAGACGATGCGCTCGGCGAGCTGGCGCTTGCCGCGCATCAGGATCTTGTTCACCAGCTGGGTGACCAGCGGCGAGTTGTACACCGGGTCAGCGACCAGCGGCTTCCGCGGAGCGGGTCCCTTACGCGGCATGTCAGCTCTTCTCCTTCTTCGCGCCGTAACGGCTGCGAGCCTGCTTGCGGTTGCGGACACCCTGGGTGTCCAGCGAGCCGCGGACGATCTTGTACCGCACGCCGGGGAGGTCCTTCACACGACCGCCGCGGACGAGCACGATCGAGTGCTCCTGCAGGTTGTGGCCGACGCCCGGGATGTAGGCGGTCACCTCGATCTGGCTGCTGAGCTTGACGCGAGCGACCTTGCGCAGCGCCGAGTTCGGCTTCTTGGGGGTGGTGGTGTACACGCGGGTGCACACGCCGCGCCGCTGGGGAGACCCCTTGAGCGCCGGGGTCTTGGTCTTGGTCGTCTTGGCCTGACGGCCCTTTCGGACCAGCTGCTGAATGGTGGGCACCGGGTTTCTCCGCTCCCTTCGGCCGCTGCGAGGCGACCGCGCCGTCTGCTCTAGCCGGCCTGATGGACGGCTCTCCTACATTCCAACCAGGGCCACCTGACGGGGTCCCAGCACCCGCGGTCGGGCGTGTCGCCCGAGTCACGGTTCCGGCCCGGTCACGTGCGTGTCCGACCGGGTTTTTGTCACCGGCGCAGGAAACTCCCGACGCCAGGTCTTGCGGCTCTGTCGTGCGGCCGCGCGATCACCGGCTCACCGGCTCCAGCGCACGCACGCATTGCCCGGGCTGGCCCGGGCACAAGGGGAAAGAGTACCTACCACAGCCGCGCCGGTCAAAACGGAGCGGCTCGGGAGAACCGCGTCGCGGTCCGACGGCCGATCACATCGTGCCCACGCGCCCGTCATGGGCACCTACGGTGACAAGTGTACCGGCTTCCACGGCGCTCGGCCCGGCGGCCCCGCTTCCACCCGCGCACCGGAGATCCCGGCATACCGGTCATTGCCGGTCAATGCGCGGCCCGACCGCCCGGCCCGGTCACGTGATCTGCACCACCAGGGCCAGAGCCAGCCCGGCCAGGCTCACCAGCAGGCCCACTCCCCCGCAACTGAGCCCGGCGACGGCCAGGCCGCGCCCGGTGAACCGGACCGCTGGCGGCGGCGCCGGCCGCCCGATCTGCCGCCGGGCCAGCAGCCCCGCCACGACGGCCGCCGTGCCGGCGATCACCCCCAGCACGGTGAACGCCCCGGCGGCCCAGGCGCCACCGTAGTTCCGCCCGGCCACGCCGAAGCAGAGGACCAGGAGCGACACCAGGATCGAGGCGACCCCGATCACCAGCGACCCGATGGCGAGCCCCGACGTGACCGGCGGCACGTCCAGGTGGACCACCCCGAACGGGGTGCCCGGGACCGCGTCGACGCGCTTCGGCGGGCGCGGCGCCTCGCGCGGGGGCGGCGGCACCGACGCCGGGGGCACCGGACCCCAGCCACCGCCGGCCGGCGCGCTCCCCGGCGCCGCCCACCCACCGCCGGGCGCCGGCTGGCTCCCCGGGTACGCCCCGGACGCCGGCAGGTTCCCGGGGTACGCCCCGGACGCCGGCCAGCCGGCCGGGGTCGACGGTCCGGGGGCGGCGGGAGACGGGTATCCGGTGTGCTGTGACGGGGAACCGGGCGGAGCCGACGGCCCGGCGGCGTACCCGGCGTGGTGTGCCGGGGGGCCGGGCGGCGCGGGCGGATACGGCCCGGCGGGCGGCCAGGACCCGGGCGGGGCCGACTGCGGCGGCCCGGCGGCGTCCGCCCCGGTGCCGGGGCGGGTCGGGTCGCCTCCCGGCGGCGGGGCCGGTTCCGTCACGGGGTCCTCCTGTCGACGTGGCGCGCCCACCGCGCGGCGGACACCGGCCAGGCTACCGTCGCGGGTCGCGCCGGCGGGGTCGGGCGCGTGCGGGCTCCCCCGCCCGGTCAGTCGACGTTCGGGGCGAAGTCGTGCCCGAACGGGGCGCCCGCCAGCCGGACCAGGCCGACCACCACGGCCGCCACGATCGCGACGGCCGCGAGCAGCAGGCCCGTCCAGGCCAACTGCTCGCCGCGGCGCAGCCAGCCGGCGCCGGTGAGGAAACCACCCGAGACGTACGCCTCCCGGCGGGCCTGCCGGGCCAGGGTGAGCGCGATGGTCGCGGGCACCACCCCGCCGACGAAGAAGCCGGTGAGCGCCCCGATCAGCCCGAGGGCGAAGACGGCGCGGGCCTTGGTCGAGCGGACCGGCTCGGGGTCGAGCGGATGGCGGTGCCCCTGCGGAACGACGGGCACCTGCCCGGGCACGGTCGTCATGCCCACCATCATGCCCCGACGCGCCACCGGAGGGTCCCACGGCCGCTCGACACGTCCGGGAACGCGGCGAGGCCCCCGGCGGGTGCCGGGGGCCTCGTCGTTTCCCACTGCTTAGCGGTACGACCCGAAGTCGAAGTCGTCCAGCGGCACCGCCTGGCCGCTGGCCGGCCCGAAGCCGTAGTCCGTCTCCGGGTAGCCGGTCATCGAGTAGACCTTGGCCTTCGCCTCCTCGGTCGGCTCGACCCGGACGTTGCGGTACTTGCTGATGCCCGTACCGGCCGGGATGAGCTTTCCGATGATCACGTTCTCCTTGAGGCCGACCAGCGAGTCGCTGCGCGAGTTGATCGCCGCGTCGGTCAGCACCCGGGTGGTCTCCTGGAAGGAGGCCGCCGAGAGCCAGGAGTCCGTGGCCAGCGAGGCCTTGGTGATACCCATCAGCACCGGGCGACCGGCGGCGGGCTCGCCACCCTCGCCGACGAGCCGGCGGTTCTCCGACTCGAACAGCGCCCGGTCGACCAGCACGCCCGGCAGGAACTCGGTCGAGCCGGAGTCGATGACCGTCACCCGCTTGAGCATCTGGCGGATGATGATCTCGATGTGCTTGTCGTGGATGAGCACACCCTGCGAGCGGTAGACCTCCTGGACCTCCTGGGTCAGGTGGACCTGGACCGCGCGCGGGCCGAGGATGCGCAGCAGCTCGTGCGGGTCGATGGTGCCCTCGGTGAGCTTCTCGCCGACCTCGACGTGGTCGCCGTCGTGCGCCCGGAGCCGAACCCGCTTCGAGATCTTGTCGTAGACGATCTCGTCGCTGCCGTCGTCCGGGATGACGACGATCTTGCGGGACCGCTCGCCGTCCTCGATCCGGATCCGACCCGGGGTGTCGGCGATGGGCGCCTTACCCTTCGGGACCCGGGCCTCGAAGATCTCCTGGACACGGGGCAGACCCTGGGTGATGTCCTCACCCGCGACACCACCGGTGTGGAAGGTACGCATCGTCAGCTGCGTACCCGGCTCACCGATCGACTGGGCGGCGATGATGCCGACCGCCTCGCCGACGTCCACGCTCTTGCCGGTCGGCAGCGAGCGGCCGTAGCACGCACCGCAGACGCCCAGCTTCGACTCGCAGGTGAGCACGCTGCGCACCCGCACCGTCTCGGTCCCGGCCGCGACGATCGCGTCGACCAGGATCGAGTTGAGGTCCTGACCCCGGTGGGCCACCACGGTGCCGTCCGGCCCCTTGATGTCGTCGGCCAGGGTACGGGCGTGCACGCTGGTCTCGGCGTGCTCGTGCACGACCAGCTTGCCGTCGAGCCGCTCGCCGATCTGCATCGGGATGGCGCGGTCGGTGCCGCAGTCCTCCTCGCGGATGATGACGTCCTGCGAGACGTCCACCAGACGTCGGGTCAGGTAACCCGAGTCGGCGGTACGCAGGGCGGTGTCCGCGAGACCCTTCCGGGCGCCGTGCGTGGAGATGAAGTACTCCAGCACGGACAGACCCTCCCGGTACGAGGCCTTGATCGGCCGCGGGATGATCTCACCCTTCGGGTTGGCCACCAGACCACGGATCGCCGCGATCTGCCGGAGCTGGAGCAGGTTACCGCGGGCACCCGAGTTGATCATCTTCCACAGCGGGTTCTCCTGCGGCAGCGCGGTGTCCATCTCCTTAGCGACCTCGTTGGTCGCCTTGGTCCAGATCTCGATGAGCTCGCCGCGACGCTCCTCGGCGGTCATCAGACCACGCTGGTACTGCTTGTCGATCCGGTCGGCTTCCTTCTCGTACTTGTCCAGAATCTCCCGCTTGCGCGGAGGAGCGATGACGTCCTCCATGCCGATGGTGACGCCGGACCAGGTGGCCCAGTGGAAGCCGGCCTCCTTGAGCCCGTCGAGGGTGGCCGCCAGGGCCACCTTCGGGAAGCGCTCGGCGAGGTCGTTGACGATCGCGGAGAGCTGGCCCTTGCGGATCTCGTAGTTCACGAAGCGGTAGCCCTGCGGCAGCGTCTCGTTGAACAGGACCCGGCCCAGGGTGGTCTCCACCGTCACCGGCTCGCCCTCGACCCAGCCCTCGGGCGCGACCCACGGCTCCGCGCCGGCGCCGTTGTCGACCCCGACGATGCCCCGCAGGCGGATCTTGACCGGGGTCTGCAGGTGCAGCTCACGGTTGTCGTAGGCCATCCGCGCCTCGGCGTCCGAGCTGAACGCCCGGCCCTCGCCCTGCCCACCGGGGGTGAGGTGGGTGAGGTGGTAGAGGCCGATGACCATGTCCTGGGTCGGCATGGTGACCGGCTTGCCGTCGGCCGGCTTGAGGATGTTGTTCGACGACAGCATCAGGATCCGCGCCTCGGCCTGGGCCTCGGCGGACAGCGGCACGTGGACCGCCATCTGGTCACCGTCGAAGTCGGCGTTGAACGCGGTGCAGACCAGCGGGTGGATCTGGATGGCCTTGCCCTCGACCAGCTGCGGCTCGAAGGCCTGGATGCCCAGCCGGTGCAGGGTCGGCGCCCGGTTCAGCAGAACCGGGTGCTCGCCGATGACCTCTTCCAGCACGTCCCACACGACCGGCCGCTGCCGCTCGACCATCCGCTTGGCGGACTTGATGTTCTGCGCGTGGTTGAGGTCCACCAGCCGCTTCATCACGAACGGCTTGAACAGCTCCAGCGCCATCTGCTTGGGCAGGCCGCACTGGTGCAGCTTGAGCTTCGGGCCGACCACGATGACCGAACGGCCGGAGTAGTCGACGCGCTTGCCGAGCAGGTTCTGGCGGAACCGGCCCTGCTTGCCCTTGAGCATGTCGGAGAGCGACTTCAGCGGGCGGTTGCCCGGACCGGTGACCGGCCGGCCGCGACGGCCGTTGTCGAACAGCGCGTCGACGGCCTCCTGGAGCATCCGCTTCTCGTTGTTGACGATGATCTCGGGCGCGCCGAGGTCGATCAGCCGCTTGAGGCGGTTGTTCCGGTTGATCACCCGTCGGTACAGGTCGTTCAGGTCGGAGGTCGCGAAGCGGCCACCGTCCAGCTGCACCATCGGACGCAGGTCCGGCGGGATGACCGGGACGCAGTCCAGCACCATGCCGAGCGGCGAGTTGCGGGTGTTCTGGAACGCCGCCACGACCTTGAGCCGCTTGAGCGCCCGGATCTTCCGCTGGCCCTTGCCGGACCGGATGGTCTCGCGCAGGCTCTCGGCCTCGGCCTCCAGGTCCATGTTCTGGACCAGCGCCTTGATGGCCTCGGCGCCCATGCTGCCGGTGAAGTACTCACCGAAGCGGTCGCGCAGCTCGCGGTAGAGCAGCTCGTCGGTGACCAGCTGCTTCGGCTCGAGCTTGCGGAAGGTGTCGAGGACCTCGTCGAGGCGGTCGATCTCGCGCTGGGCCCGGTCGCGGATCTGGCGCATCTCGCGCTCTCCGCCCTCCTTGACCTTGCGCCGGACGTCCGCCTTCGCGCCCTCGGCCTCCAGCTCGGCCAGGTCGGCCTCGAGCTTGGCGGCCCGCTTCTCGATCTCCGAGTCGCGGCTGTTCTCAGCCTGCCGCTTCTCGGCCAGGATCTCGTTCTCGATGGTCGAGAGGTCACGGTGACGCGCTTCGGCGTCCACGCTCGTCACGACGTACGAGGCGAAGTAGATGATCTTCTCGAGGTCCTTCGGGGCGAGGTCCAGCAGGTAGCCCAGCCGGCTCGGCACGCCCTTGAAGTACCAGATGTGGGTCACCGGAGCGGCCAGCTCGATGTGCCCCATCCGCTCCCGGCGGACCTTGGAGCGGGTCACCTCGACGCCGCAGCGCTCGCAGATGATGCCCTTGAAGCGGACCCGCTTGTACTTACCGCAGTAGCACTCCCAGTCCCGCTGCGGACCGAAGATCTTCTCGCAGAAGAGCCCGTCCTTTTCCGGCTTCAGGGTGCGGTAGTTGATGGTCTCGGGCTTCTTGACCTCGCCGTGGGACCACTGACGGATGTCGTCGGCGGTGGCGAGGCCAATGCGCAGCTCGTCGAAGAAGTTGACGTCGAGCACTATGTCCCCTATGTCGTCGTCTGTACTGCCTAGCTAACGGGCGGGGTGGGGGGGGGGGGGGCCCGGGGCCCCCCAAAACCCGCATAACACGAATCAACAGGTAGGGGGGGCGC
>NZ_JBEXGL010000034.1:0-51073 GCF_040607315.1 Micromonospora sp. NPDC005305
CAAAGGCACAAGGCCAGTCAGACGAAGGGTCACGCCTACCGCTGCCAGCTATCAGCTCATCACTGCTGAACCGACCCCACCAGCCTCACAGTCAGCCGAGGTCGACGGCCGGGTAGAGCGGGAAGCCACTCAGCAGGTCGCTGGCCTGCTTGCTCACCGTTTCGGCCAGGGCCGGGTCGAGGACGTACTTGGCCTTGGACGGGGTGCCGTCGGCGTTGGCGCCCGGCGTGGTCTGGCCGAGCACGGTGTGGATCAGCTCGGCCGTGGTGTCCATCTCGGTGGCGCCGAGGCCGCGGGTGGTCAGCGCCGGGGTGCCGATCCGGATGCCGGAGGTGTACCAGGCGCCGTTGGGGTCCTGCGGGACGGCGTTGCGGTTGGTCACGATGCCGGAGTCGAGCAGGGCCTGCTCGGCCTGCCGGCCGGTGAGGCCGTAGCCGGAGACGTCGATGAGCACCAGGTGGTTGTCGGTGCCGCCGGTGACCAGCTTCGCGCCCCGCCGCAGCAGCCCGTCGGCGAGCGCCTGGGCGTTGTCGACGATGCGCTGGGCGTAGCCGGCGAAGTCGGGGCGGCGGGCCTCGGCCAGGGCGACGGCCTTGGCGGCCATCACGTGGGGGAGCGGGCCGCCGAGCACCATGGGGCAGCCGCGGTCGACCTGGTCGGCCAGTTCCGGGCCGCAGAGCACCATGCCGCCGCGCGGGCCGCGCAGCGACTTGTGGGTGGTGGTGGTGACGATGTGCGCGTGCGGCACCGGGTCGAAGTCGCCGGTGAAGACCTTGCCGGCGACCAGCCCGGCGAAGTGCGCCATGTCGACCATGAAGGTGGCGCCGACCGAGTCGGCGATCTCCCGCATGATCCGGAAGTTGACCTTCCGGGGGTACGCCGAGTAGCCGGCGACCAGGATCAGCGGCTTGAACTCGCGGGCCGCCTCGGCGACCTTGTCGTAGTCGATCAGCCCGGTGGCCGGGTCGGTGCCGTAGCTGCGCTGGTCGAACATCTTGCCGGAGATGTTCGGCCGGAAGCCGTGGGTGAGGTGGCCGCCGGCGTCCAGCGACATGCCGAGCATCCGCTGGTTGCCCAGCTCGCGGCGCAGCGCGAACCAGTCCGCCTCGGTGAGCTCGTTGACCTGGCGCACCTGGGCCTTCTTGAGCGCCGGGGACTCGACCCGGTCGGCCAGGATCGCCCAGAACGCGACCAGGTTGGCGTCGATGCCGGAGTGCGGCTGCACGTACGCGTGGGCCGCGCCGAACAGCTCCTTGGCGTGTTCCGCGGCGAGCGCCTCGACGGTGTCGACGTTCTGGCAGCCGGCGTAGAAGCGGCGGCCGATGGTGCCCTCCGCGTACTTGTCGCTGAACCAGTTGCCCATGGCCAGCAGGGTGGCCGGGGAGGCGTAGTTCTCGCTGGCGATGAGCTTGAGCGACTCGCGCTGGTCGGCGAGTTCGGCCCCGATGGCGTCCGCCACCCGCGGCTCGACGGCGCGGATCACCTCCAGCGCGCTGCGGAAGGCGGTGGATTCGGCGTTCAGCGACATGCGACCTCCTGGTGACGTGCGGAAGGCCCAGGCGCTCGGCGTGCGTCCTCATGACGGGACCGCTTCCCGATGGTTCTCCATCCTCACGCGCCAGTCACGGCCCGCGCCGATCCTACCGGGTGCGCCGGAGCCGGGCGGGCGCACCTCCGCCGGGTGCGGCCGGGTTGGGCGGCCCGGGGCTGGGCAAACCCCGGGGGGAGGGGCGGGGCCGCGCGGCCCGCGTCCGGGGAGGGAGACCGGAGGATGAGCACACCGACCAGCGGCGGTCCGCTCGCCGTGGTGACGGGCGCGTCCAGCGGCATCGGGTACGAGTTGGCCGCCCAGTTCACCGAGCACGGGTACGACGTGGTGGTGGCCGCCGAGGACCCGGGGATCGCGACGGCGGCGCGGAACCTGCAGCGCGACAGCGGCCCGCAGGCGTACCCCGTGCGGGTGGACCTGGCCACGCCCGACGGGGTGGAGCAGCTGGCGCGGGCCGTGACGGACCTGGGCCGTCCGGTGGACGCCCTGGCGCTGAACGCCGGCCGCGGCGGGCGGGACCTTCGTGGGCGGCACCGACCTGAGCGACGAGCTGAACATCGTCGACCTGAACGTGCGGTCGACCGTGCACCTGGCCAAGCGGCTGCTGCCGGCCATGGTCGAGCGCGGCCAGGGGCGGGTGCTGTTCACCTCGTCGATCGCCGCGACCATGCCGGGGGCGTTCCAGCGGTCTACAACGCCTCGAAGTCGTTCGTGCAGTCGTTCGCCGAGGCGCTGCGCAACGAGTTGAAGGACAGCGGCGTCACGGTCACCTCGCTGATGCCCGGCCCGACCGACACCGGGTTCTTCGCGCGGGCCGACATGGAGGACACCCGGGTGGGCCAGGGGAAGAAGGACGACCCGCGCGCGGTGGCCGAGGACGCCTTCGAGGCCCTCATGAAGGGGGAGCACAAGGTGTCCGCCGGCTCGCTGCTCAACAAGGTGCAGACCGCGGCCGGCAAGATCGTCCCGGACCGGTTAAAGGCGGAGCAGCACCGGAAGATGGCCGAGCCCGGCTCCGGCAGCTGACCCGCACGACGAACGGCGGGACCCGGCCGGGGCCGGGTCCCGCCGACACGTGGTGCGTCAGGCGACGACGGCGTCCAGCGACTTCTTCAGCGCCTTCGGGGCGGTCGGGGTCTTCGGCGCCTTCGGGCGCAGGTCGATCATGCGCTGGCCGATCTCCTGGAGCTGGTTACGGCCGAGCGCCTCGCGGACCTTGGGGAACCACTCCTGTTCCTCCTCCTCGACGTGGTGCAGCACGTTCTCGATCAGCACCGTCGTCTTGGCGTTGTAGCGCTCGTCGTCGGCGTCCATCGTGAACAGCTCGAAGCAGAGCACGTCGGCCACGTGGTGCTCCTCGTACGACTCGAGGATGTCGTCCTCGACGTCCGGCACGAGCTTGCGGACCTCCGGGTACATCACCTCGTTCTCGAGGTAGGTGTGCACCGTCAGTGCCTCGAGGATCTGCGTCACCAGCTTCTTCCGCTGCGCCGCCGGACCCTCTTCGGCGTCCTGGAAGGCCTTGAACAGGCGGCGCATCTCCTTGTGGTCCTCCTTGAGCAGGACGATGGCATCGGTGGACACCGGTTACCTCCTAGAGTCGGCTGATGTCGCCCCGGTACCCCCGTCCCGACCAGGACAAACGGACGGGGCCCGGCGACACGTCGCCGGGCCCCACCACGCTGGTGCTACCGCTACTTGACCACGTTGTACGCGTCGACCATGCCGGCGCCGTAGAACGAGTTGCGCTCCCCGCCGGAGCAGGTCGCGTCGTAGGCGTGCGGGCCGCTCGGGTGCAGCGGCACAAGGTTGTAGACGCCCTCCGGGCAGGACTGCGCGACCGACGTGCGCTCCAGGAACGACGCCAGCTGGCCCGGGGTCATCCCGGGGTGCGCCGACAACGCCAGCGCCGCGACGCCGGTGGCGTGCGGGCCGGACATCGAGGTGCCCTGCTTGTACCCCCAGCCGTTGGTCCGGGTGGCGGTGTTGAAGGTCGTCGACAGGATCTGGTCTGCGGTGGTCGAGCTGGCGCCCTGCGTGCGGACCCACCTGTCGCCACCCGGCGCTGTCACGTCCACCACGCCCTGGCCGTACGAGGAGTAGTAGCTCTTCGCGCCGGTCGGACCGACCGCCGAGACGGTCACCACGCCCGGCGCCTCGGCCGGCAGGTCGAGGCAGGCGTTGGTGAGGTTCTCACGGTTCTCCGGCGTCCCGTTGTTCGGGCTGCCGGTGTCCGTGATCTTGTGCGCCAGGTCGTAGTTGGAGTTGCCCGCGGACGCCACGTTGAGCACGCCCTTGGACTGCGAGTAGCGGATCGCCCGCTGCACGGCCTGCCACACCGGACGCTGGCGGGCGTCGTTGCGGCAGTTCAGCTCCCACGGGTCGATGTAGTAGCTGTTGTTGGTGACCTGCATGCCGTGGTCGGCGGCCCACATGAACCCGCAGACCGCGGCCTCCGGGAAGATGTAGCCGCCGTCGTTGACCACCTTGACGGCGGCGACCTTGACGCCCGGAGCGATGCCGGTCACGCCGACGCCGTTGACGGCGGCGGCGATGGTGCCGGCCACGTGGGTGCCGTGGTCGCTGGTGGTCGGGTTCCACGCCGCCTCGGTGGTGTTGGTGACACCGCCGATGCAGGACGTGCTCTTGTCCTTGGCGATCTGGGTCGCCAGGTCCGGGTGGGTGCTGGAGATGCCGCTGTCCAGCACGCCGACGACGACGTTCGGGCTGCCGTTGTTCACCGCGTGCGCCTGCGGCACGTGGATCATGTCCATGTCCCACTGCTGGCCGTAGAGCGGTTCCTTGGTCGGGTCGCCGGTGGCGGCGGCGACGTCGGCCGCGGAGACCTCCACGGTCTCGCCCTCGTCGAGGGCGGTGCCCAGGCCGGCGGTGGACGCGACCGACTCGACGCCCGCCCCCGCCACCTGGGTGGCGAAGTCCGGGTTGGTCGAGCGGGCGACGAGCACGCCGATCCGGTCGTAGGAGGCCACGACGGTGCCCTTGGCGGCCGCCACGCGGGCGGCGGCCTTGCTGGTGTTGGCGCCCTGCGGGGCGAGGACCAGATAGGAGGTGTCCGGTCCGGCGGCCGCCGCCGGTGCGAGCCCGCCGGTGAGGGCGAGGCCGACGCCGAGCGTCGTGGCGGACGCGGCGGCCAGTGTCTTGCGACGGAGGTTCTTCACACAGACTCCCAGGGGGCCGATCCCGGCCGGATCCCACTCCCTGGAGGGAAGCGGGCCGGCGGAAGACGGGCAGGCTGCCCGCCTTCGAGGGTTCAGCGACGGGAGCCGGTGTGGTGTTACACACACCTGAACCGTCGGACAACACCCGTCAGACGGTGGCCACCGTGTAGGGGATCTCGTCGAGCAGTTCGCGGGCCAGGAAGCCGATCCGCCCGTAGCGGGGGACCAGGCGTTGCCCGCTGACCGCGTGGGCGAACGCGGCCCAGCAGGCGGCCTGGGCCGGCTCGGCGCCCCGCGAGAGCAGCCCCGCGAGCAGCCCGGCCCGGACGTCGCCGCTCCCCGAGGTGCCCAGGCCGGCGTCGCCGCTCTCCTCGCGCCAGGCCCGCCCGTCGGGAGTGGCGATGTGGCCGTAGAGGGAGACCACCGCGTCGTACCGGCGGGCCAGGTGCACGGCCTCGGCGTCCAGGTCGTCGCCGGGTTTCCGGTCGAGCAGGTGCCGGGCCTCGGTGAGGTTGGGCGTGAGCACCACCTTGCGGCCCGAGCCGACCAGCAGGTCCGGCTCGTGGCTGAGCGCGCCGAGGGCGTACGCGTCGAGCACCAGCGCGGTCTCCGGGCCGGCCGCGTCCAGGATCACGTGCAGCAGCGCCCGGGTGGCGTCGATGTCCTTGAGGCCGGGGCCGACCGCCACCACGTCCGCCTCGGCGATCAGGCCGTCGAGCAGCTCGCCGGGGTCGCCCCGGACGGCACCGTCGGCGGTCTCCGGCAGGCCGACCACCAGCGCCTCGGGCACCTGGATGCTGAGCGCGGCGGCGGTGGACTCGGCGGCGGCCAGTTGCAGCACGCCGGCCCCGGCGCGCAACGCGGCCACCCCGGCGAGCAGCACCGCGCCGGGGGTGAACCGGGACCCGCCGACCACCAGCACGGTGCCCCGGGCCTCCTTGCCGCCGGTCGGCACCGGGAGCGCCCAGTCCCGCAGCAGCGCGGGGGTGATGACCTCAGACCGGCTCGGCATGGACCTCGTCCTCCCTGGTCGAACGCGCCCCCTGCCGGTGCAGGTGGGTGACGTCGTTGAACACGTCCGGCGTCAGCCGGCCGGTGGCGTCGGCCGACCAGCCGGTGACGGAGCAGTTGGCGATCACGTGCTCCCGGGTCAGCGCCATCAGCTCCGCCTCGGTGAGCCCCTCCACGAGGTACCGCAGCAGGAACACCAGCGCGTCGTGGCCGAACAGCAGCACCCGGCCGCCGGCGTGGTCCCGGCGCAGGTCGCCGAGGAGCGCGCGCAGCCGCAGCGCCACGTCGGTCCAGGACTCCCCGCCGGGCGGGCGGTAGTAGAACTTGCCGAGCCGGTCCCGGCGCGCCGCCTCGTCGGGGTACCGCCGCCGGACGCCCTGGCCGGTCAACCCGTCGAGGATGCCCAGCTCGCGGTCGCGCAACCGTTCGTCGCGGCTCGCCGGCACGCCGGTGCCGGCGAGGGCCAGCTCGGCGGTCCGCACCGCCCGCAGGTACGGCGACACCACCGCCACGTCCGGCCGCCGCGCCTCGGGCAGCCCGGCCAGCCAGCGTCCGGTCGCCCGCGCCTGCTCCTCGCCGGTGGGCGACAGCGGCACGTCCGCGTCCCGGTGGGTCAGCTCGATCAGCTCGGCGCCCGACGCCTCGGCCGCCGTGGCCGCGACGTTCGCCGTGCTCTCGCCGTGCCGGACGATCCAGAGCGCTGCCAGTTCCGCCATGCGGCCTCCGGTACCCGGGGTCTCCCGGGGGTAACCGTGCCGGTCGGTGGCGGCCGGCACACCCGGGGCGTGAACCGCGGCCGGGCGGGTAAGCGCGGTCGGCCCGGAAGCGGGCGAAGCCGACCCAGGGGAGGGTGCCGTGGCGACGATGGTACGAGAGCCGATGAGCCCGGTAAAGGACAAGAACTACGACCTGATCCACACGGTGCAGATGTCACTGCAGCACGTCTGGCAGATGGAGACGTACATCGCCGACGCAGAGGATCGGGGCGACACCGAGCTCGCCACCTGGTTCCGCAAGATCCAGGAGAACAACCGCAAGGTCGCCGACCAGGGCAAGAAGATGCTCGGCGACCGGCTCCACAAGGAGAACGGCTGACCGTACGCGCCGGTGGCCGGGTGGGTGCGCCCGCCCGGCCACGAGCGTGTCCCGGGACCGCAACGCCGCGCGGGCGGCGCGGGGTGGCATCGACCGGGCAGAATGTCGTCCGGCACCGGCGTGGGCCCGGTGGCGGGGAGGCGGACGCGTGGCGACGGTCATCAGGGGTCTGCGGGAGGCGCTGGTGCTCTTCCTGATCGCGGTGGTGACGATCGGGATCGCGGTGGGCATCTGGGTGGGGGTCAGCGGCGGCGACTTCGTCCACCGGCTCGGCGTGGCGTTCATGCTGGTCGGCGCGGTGATCGGGATGACCGGTGACCTGACGCTGAGCCGGATCGGCATGCTGCCGGCCCGGTCCACCTTCGGCCTGGCTCCGGAACGGGAGGACGGCGGCGGGGGCCGGGTGCTCACCGGCGTCGGCATCTTCCTGTTCGTCTCGGTGCCGCTGATCGTCGTCGGGGTCCTGCTGATCACGTGACGACATCCCCGCGCCGCGACCGTCCGCGTCGTACGGTGTGAGGCGTGGCGACCACGGCGGCCGAGGAGATCCGGGTGGGTGAGCGGCTGGTCCGCGTCTCCAGCCCGGACAAGCCCTACTTCCCGGAACGCGGGCTGACCAAGCTGGACGTGGTCCGCTACTTCCTCGCCGTCGGTGACGGCATCCTGCGGGCGCTGCGCGACCGACCGACCATGCTGGAGCGCTGGCCCCGCGGCGTGTTCGAGGGCGCGACGATCGCCACCCGGCAGACCAACAAGGGTGACGCGTTCTACCAGAAGCGGCTGCCGGCCGGCGCGCCCGACTGGGTGCGCACCGCGCACATCACCTTCCCCAGCGGCCGGACGGCCGACGAGGTGGCCCCGAGCGAGCTGGCCGTGGTGATCTGGGCGGTCAACCTGGGCACCCTGCGGTTCCACCCGTGGCCGGTCTCGGCGGGCGACGTGGAGCGCCCCGACCAGCTCCGCATCGACCTGGACCCGATGCCCGGGGTGGACTTCGCCCAGGTCGTGCCGGTCGCCCACGAGGTGCGCGCGTTCCTCGACGAGCTGGGCCTGGTGGGCTACCCGAAGACCACCGGCGGGCGGGGCATCCACGTCTACCTGTCCATCGAGCCGCGGTGGAGCTTCGGCGACTGCCGGCGCGCGGTGCTGGCGCTGGGCCGGGAGATGCAGCGCCGGCTGCCCGATCTCGTCACCACCACCTGGTGGCGGGAGCAGCGGGACCGGCCGGTCTTCGTCGACTACAACCAGATGGCCCGCGACCACACCGTGACCTCGGCGTACTCGATCCGGCCCACCCCGCGGGCGCTGGTCTCGGCGCCACTGTCCTGGGCGGAGCTGGACGACGCCCGGCCGGAGGACTTCGACGTGGTCAGCATGCCGGCCCGGTTCGCCGAGCGGGGTGACCCGCACGCCGGCCTGGACGAGCGCCGGTTCTCGCTGGAGCCGCTGCTGGAGCTGGCCGACCGGGAGGGCCTGGAGGCCCCGCCGGAGCGGTAGGCGCTCACTGCCAGGGGCTCAGCGTCCCGTCGAACTCCTCGAAGACCAGCCAGGTCCGGGTGGACAAGACCCCGGCGATGCTCTGCACCCGGTCCAGCACCACGTCCCGCAGGGTGGCGTTGTCCGGCGCCCGGACGAGGGCCAGCACGTCGTGCTCGCCGCTGAGCAGCGCCGCGTGCTCGATGTAGCGCACCCGGGCCAGCTCGGCGGACACCTCGCGCCAGGTGTTCTGCTCGATGGTCAGCGCGATGTACGCCGAGGTGCCCAGCCCGGCCGGCTCGGGCGCCACCTGGGCCCGGAACCCGGTGACTACCCCGTCCCGCAGCAGCCGCTCCACCCGCGCGTACGCGTTGGTGCGCGAGACGTGCACCCGTTCGGCCAGCGTACGGATGGACAGCCGGGCGTCCTCGGTCAGTTCGCGCAGGATCCGCCGGTCGACCTCGTCGAGTGGCCCGGCCGAACGTCCCGTTCCGCCCGCCGTGCCCGGTGTGGTTCCGGTCTCCTGGCTCATGAGGGTCGCCTTCCGGTGCCATTCGTCCTGCGTTCACGCCGGATGTTGAGTCAATCATCCGACAGCGGAAGCATAGGGCCACCACACGTCCAGGAGGTCCCCGCCGTGACGACCACACCCCAGGCGGTCCGCAGGGCATCCCCGCGCACCCGCCGGCCGGCAACCCCGGCCGCTCCCGACCCCACCGACGGCCTGTTGCCGAAGAGCGAGCCGGTCCGGCTGCTGAACCCGGACGGCACCCCGCTGCCGGCCCGGGACGACTACCCGGAGCCGCCGGTCGAGGCGCTGCGCGAGATGTACCGCCGGATGGTCGTCGGCCGTCGCTTCGACGTGCAGGCCACCGCGCTGACCAAGCAGGGCCGGCTCGCCGTCTACCCGTCCTCGCGCGGCCAGGAGGCCTGCCAGGTCGGCGGGGTGCTGGCGCTGCGCGACACCGACTGGGTCTTCCCGACCTACCGGGAGTCCATGGCGCTGACCGCCCGCGGCATCGACCCGGTCGAGGTGCTCACCCTGCTCCGCGGCGACTGGCACTGCGGGTACGACCCGACCGCCGTGCACACCGCGCCGCAGTGCACCCCGCTCGCCACCCAGTGCGTGCACGCCGCCGGGCTCGCCTACGGCGAGTCCTACCAGGGGCGGGACACCGTGGCGCTGGCCTTCATCGGCGACGGCGCCACCAGCGAGGGCGACTTCCACGAGGGCGTCAACTTCGCCGCCGTGTTCAAGGCCCCGGTCGTGTACTTCGTGCAGAACAACAAGTACGCGATCAGCGTGCCGCTGTCCCGGCAGACCGCCGCGCCGAGCCTGGCCTACAAGGGCGTCGGCTACGGCGTGCCCAGCGAGCAGGTCGACGGCAACGACCCGGTGGCCGTGCTCGCCGTGCTCAACCGGGCCGTCGCGCACGCCCGCGCCGGCAAGGGGCCGTACCTGGTCGAGGCGCACACCTACCGGATGGAGCCGCACACCAACGCCGACGACCAGACCCGCTACCGGGACGCCGAAGAGGTCGAGGCGTGGCGCGACCGGGACCCGATCGCCCGGCTGGAGGCGTACCTGCGGAACCGGGGCGCGCTGGACGACGCCGCGGTCGCCGAGATCGCCGAGGAGGCCGAGGCGTACGCCGCCGCGCTGCGCGACCGGATGAACGCCCAGCCCGAGGTGGACCCGCTCAGCCTCTTCGACCACGTCTACGCGGAGCCGACCCCGCAACTGGTCGAGCAGCGGGACCAGGTCCGTGCCGAGCTGGCCGCCGCCCGCGCCGAGGAGGGGGACGCCTGATGGCCACCATGACCATGGCGAAGGCGCTCAACGCCGCGCTCGCCGATGCGATGCTGGACGACGAGCGGGTGGTCGTCTTCGGCGAGGACGTCGGGCAGCTCGGCGGCGTCTTCCGGATCACCGACGGGCTCCAGGCCCGGTTCGGCGACAAGCGCTGCTTCGACACCCCGCTCGCGGAGGCCGGCATCGTCGGTTTCGCCGTCGGCCTGGCCATGTCCGGGCTGCGCCCGGTGGTCGAGATGCAGTTCGACGCGTTCGCGTACCCGGCGTTCGAGCAGATCGCCTCGCACGTGGCGAAGCTGCGCAACCGCACCCGGGGCGCGCTCAGCGTGCCGATCGTCATCCGGGTGCCCTACGCCGGTGGCATCGGCGGCGTCGAGCACCACTGCGACTCGTCCGAGGCGTACTACGCCCACACCCCGGGCCTGAAGGTGGTCACCCCGGCCACCGTCGAGGACGCGTACTCGCTGCTGCGCGAGGCGATCGACGACCCGGACCCGGTCGTGTTCATGGAGCCTAAGAAGCTCTACTTCTCCAGCGCCGAGGCGGAGCTGCCGGCCCGGACCGCGCCGTTCGGCAAGGCCGTCGTGCGCCGTGCCGGCACCGACGCCACCCTGATCGCGTACGGGCCGGCGGTGCCGGTCGCGCTCGAGGCCGCCGAGGCCGCCCGCGAGGAGGGCTGGGACCTGGAGGTGGTCGACGTGCGGACCATCGTGCCGTTCGACGACGCCACCGTCACCGCCTCGGTGCGGAAGACCGGCCGCTGCGTGGTGATCCAGGAGGCGCAGGGCTTCGCCGGTGTCGGCGCCGAGATCGCCGCCCGGGTGCAGGAGCGCTGCTTCCACGCCCTGCACGCCCCGGTGCTGCGGGTCTCCGGGCTGGACATCCCCTACCCGGCGCCGATGCTGGAGCACACCCACCTGCCGTCGGTGGACCGGGTGCTGGACACCGTGGCCCGGCTCCAGTGGGACGACCAGCCGGACGAGCGGTGGGTGGCGGCATGAGCGAACGCACCGAGCGAAGCGAGGGCCGTGAGGGCATGCCCGGCCAGCGCGGCATGACCACCGCGACCGGAACGCGCGACTTCCTCCTGCCCGACCTGGGCGAGGGGCTGAGCGAGGCGGAGATCGTCGAGTGGCGGGTCGCCGTCGGCGACGTGGTCACCGTGGACCAGACCGTGGTGGAGGTGGAGACCGCCAAGGCCGTGGTCGACGTCCCCTGCCCGTACGCCGGCCGTGTCGTGGCCCTGCACGGCGCGGCGGGTGAGGTCCGCCCGGTGGGCCAGCCGCTCATCACGATCGCCCCGCTCGACGGCGACGGCGGCGACGACCCGCACGCCACCTACCGCGAGGAGGAGCGGGCCGGCTCCGGCAACGTCCTGATCGGGTACGGCACCGGCCACGGCGGCGCGGGCCGGCGGCGGCGACGCCCCCGGCTGGCCCTGGCGCCCGAGCCCGACGTCACGCCGGCGACCGCCCCGGTCACCGGCACCCCCACGGCCGACGGCCCGGACCGCCCGCCGCGCACCGCGCCGCTGGTCATCTCGCCGATCGTCCGGCGGCTGGCCCGGGAGCGCGGCCTCGACCTGGCGGCCCTGCGGGGCACCGGGCCGGGCGGGGTGATCCGCCGCGCCGACGTCGAGGCGGCGTCCACCGCGCCGGCCGCGCCGCTCGCCGCCGTGCCGGACGCCCCGGCCGCGCACGTCGGGCTGGCCCCGGCCGGCGACGGCGACGTGGTCATCCCGCTCACCGGCATCCGCAAGGTCATCGCCGACAAGCTCTCCCGCAGCCGGCGGGAGATCCCCGAGGTGACCATCTGGGTGGACGTGGACGCCACCGGGCTGCTGGCGACCCGGGCCGCGATCAACGCCGCCACCCCGGAGTCGCCGGTCAGCATCCTGGCCCTGCTGGCCCGGATCTGCCTGAGCGGCCTGCGGAAGTATCCGCAGCTCAACGCCCACGTCGACACCGAGGGGCAGCGGATCGTCCAGTCCGCCGGCGTGCACCTGGGCATCGCCGCGCAGACCGACCGGGGCCTCGTCGTCCCGGTCCTGCGCGATGCCCAGCGGCTGACCACCCGGGAGCTGGCCGCCGCCCTCGCCGAGACCACGGCGGCCGCCCGGGCCGGCACCCTGCCCCCGGCGCGGCTGACCGGCGGCACCTTCACGCTGAACAACTACGGGGTGTTCGGCGTGGACGGGTCGACCCCGATCATCAACCACCCCGAGGCGGCGCTGCTCGGCGTCGGCCGGATCGTCGACAAGCCCTGGGTGGTCGACGGGCAGCTGGCCGTGCGCAAGGTGACGCAGCTCAGCCTCACCTTCGACCACCGGGTCTGCGACGGCGGCGTGGCCGGGGGCTTCCTGCGGCACGTGGCGGACTGCGTCGAGCAGCCCGCCCTGCTGGTCGCGAACGTCTGAGTCCCGGCCCCGGTCCCGGCCACCCCGCGGGGCCGGGGCCGAACCGGTCGTTCACGGCACGCCGCGCAACCCGGTCGCCGCCGTGACGTCCCGCCCGTCGACGTCGCCAATTCCCATTTCCGTACGCCGGAGTCGAAAGCGAAGTCAGCCGCCCCGAGCAATTCCGCCGAATATGCCACGCCGTCCCGAGGGCCATACAGAATGTGAGCCAAGGGGAGCGGAAATGGGGTGCGGAATATGGATGTGAGGCGGCGATTCACGCTGTTGGCGGTAACCATCGCAGCCACACCGTTGGTGGTCGGCGGGTGCACCGCCGGCCAGAGGGATGCCGTGAAACACGGCCACGGCAAGGCGGCCGCGGCGCCGTCGGTGACCGTGACCCCGGCGGACCGGACGAAGGGCGTGCCGGTCAGCGCCGAGGTGGGGACCACGGTCAGCGGCGGCAAGGTCACCGCCGTGAAGCTCACCGACGACAAGGGCCGGCCGGTGCCGGCGCAGCCGCGTGAGGACGGGTCGGGCTGGGTGCCGGACAAGCCGTTGGAGAACTCGCGGACGTACACCGCGGAGGTGACCGCGACCGGCGATTCCGGGCGGACCACCACGCAGAAGACGACGTTCACCACGATGGCGAAATCCACCAAACCGGCCGTCACCAGCGAGCTCTATTTCACCGGTAATCAGACGTACGGGACGGCCATGCCGGTGGTGGTCGCATTCGATCCGCCAATTCCGAAAGAGGCCAGAGCGGACGTGCAGCGCCGGTTGTTCGTGAAGACCGACCCGCCGCAGCCCGGCACCTGGTCGTGGGAGTCGGACGGCAAGCAGGTCGAATACCGGGCGCCCGACTTCTGGAAGTCCGGCACGAAGATCAGTGTGCGGAGCGCCCTGCAGGGGCTGCCGATCGGCAAGGACGCCATCGGCGACGCCGACCACAGCGCGACCGCCAAGGTCGGGCGGCAGGTCTCACTCGAGATCGACAACGCCACGAAGCAGATGTCCGTCTACCAGGACGGCAAGCTGCTCCGCAAGGTGCCGGTGAGCCTCGGCAAGTCGAGCACGCCCACCTCCAGCGGCAAGATGGTGATCATGGAGAAGTTCGACCGCACCACCTTCGACACCCGCGGTTCGGCCGATCCGTACGTGGTCGACGTGGACGACGCCCAGCGGCTCACCTGGGGTGGCGAGTTCATCCACTCCGCCCCGTGGTCGGAGGGGGAGCAGGGCTTCAACAACACCTCACACGGCTGCACCAACGTCTCCGCCACCGCCGCGGACTGGCTGATGGGCATCACGCAGGTCGGCGACCTGGTGACCGTCAAGGGCACCGAGGTGAAGCTGGATCAGGGCAACGGCTTCACGGCCTGGAACGTGGGCTGGGACGAGTTCGTCAAGGGCAGCGCGCTGCCCGTACCGGCGGGGTTGAAGCCCACCCACAGCGCCACGCCGCATCCGGGCGCGGTGGCCGGCGGGTCGTCGCCCGCCCCCGCCCCGTCCAAGAGCAACAGCGGCGGCTGACCACCGGGGAGGAACGGCACAGGGCCGGCCCGTAGACACTGCGGGCCGGTCCCGCGCCGGTCAGTCCAGGTCCACCCGGGCCACGCCCGTCGCGGTCAGGCTGCCCAGCCAGAGGCGCCGCCCGTGCTGCCGCACGCCGGTGACCATCGGGTACGCCCCACTCGGGCCGTGCAGCGTGCGCAGCACGCGCCCGGCCCCGTCCACCAGCGCGACCAGCGCGTAGCGGCGGGGCTGCGGCTGCACCGCCCCGGGGAGCAGGGCGACGAGCTGGCGCACCCGGGGATGTGGCAGCAGCTTCTCCATGATCGGCAGTCGGGGGCTGGGCAGCGCGATCCAGTAGGTCCCGTCGCCGACGGCCGAGACGTTGTCCGGGTAGGCCGGCAGGTCGGCCAGCACGGTGGCCCGGCCGTCGGGCAGGTCCACCCGGAGCAGCCGGTGGGTGGCCGTCTCGACCAGCATCAGCGCGGACTCGTCCGGGGTGAGCGCCACCCCGTTGGGGAAGTAGAGGCCGCCCGCCACCACCTCGGTGCGCCCGGTCCGCCGGTCGTAGGCCAGCACCCGGCCGTTGGGCCGGTGCTCCAGGAGGTCCCGCTTCCAGTGTGAGAGCGGGAACCGGTCCGACGAGTCGGTGAAGTAGATCGTGCCGTCCCGGGCCACGGCGGCGTTGTCGGCCAGGTGCACCGGCGGCGCCGTCCCGGTCAGCTCGTGCACCGCGCCGTCGGGCGTGACCCGCAGCAGCCCCCGGTAGGCGTCGCAGACGATGAGCCCGCCGTCGACCGGGTCCAGCTCGATGCCGAGCGGGCGCCCGCCGGTCTCGGCGAGCAGCGTGGGGCGGGTGCCGGCCGGGGCGTCCGCCGGCCACCACCAGAGCCGGCCGTCCTCGTCGCCGCTGACCGCCCGGCCCTCCGGGTCGATCAGCACGTCCTCCGGGCCGTGCGCGCCGTCGGGCAGTGGCAGCAGGTCGGCCCGGTCGAGCCGTACGTCGGCGGGGGCCCACGGCCCGTCCAGCGGCGGTGGCACGGTGGCCGGCTCACGGACCGGCCGGATCAGCAGGGGCACGCGGGGGCGGGGAACGGCCATCCGGCCATTCTTCCCCGCCGATGCCCCGGCCGGGAATCCCCGGCGGCGTGTCTCCGCCGCGGTCGCGGCCCTGCGGGATGACCCCGAGGCCGCTCAGGGTCGCACCCGGGACGTACCCGGAACCCCGCCCGTGAGCGGCCGGAACTGTCGGTGGTGGGGGATAGGTTCGGGGACATGCGAGAGGGCGGCGACCGGTTCCACGTGGCGACGAGCGTCAGCGACCACGTGGTGGACGTGCGGGCGGTGGGCGAAATCGACATCGCCACCGTGGCGGCGTTCCGGGCTGCGCTCTGGGCCGCGCCGGCACGGCCGGTGCTGCGGCTGGACCTGTCCGGCGTGCGCCTGCTGTCCGCCGCCGGGGTGCGCGCGCTGGTCGCCGCCCACCTGCGGGTGCGGGCCCGCGGCGGCGAGCTGGTGCTGGTCGACCCCGACCCGGTGGTCGCCCGGGTGCTGCGGGCCACCGGCCTGCACCGGGTGCTGCCGATCCGCGAGTCGGCCCGCGATCTGGTCACCTGCGCCGCGGCCTGACGCCGCAGGGCCGCCGGCGCGCCGCCGACGGCCCTGCCACACGGTCTCCGGTCAGCGCACGCCGACCAGGTCCACCACGAAGACCAGCGTCTCGTTCGGCTTGATCGCGCCGCCGGCGCCCCGGGCGCCGTAGCCCAGGTGCGGCGGGATGGTCAGCCGGCGCCGGCCGCCGACCTTCATGCCGACCACGCCCTGGTCCCAGCCGGCGATGACCTGGCCGCCGCCCAGCGGGAACTCGAACGTGTCACCCCGGTTCCACGACGCGTCGAACTCGCGGCCGGTCGAGTGGGCCACGCCCACGTAGTGCACGTTGGCCAGCTGGCCGGGTCGGGCCTCCGGGCCGTCGCCGACCGTGATGTCCTCGATGACGAGATCGGCGGGCGGGGCGCCCTCGATCGGGCCAACCTCGGGCTTCTCCATGAGCGGGTCTCCTCGGTGCTGACAGGTGCGGTCCCCGTCGATCCTGCCGGATCGCGGCCGGCCGATACGCGTCGGTCCCCGTTACGGCGTGGCGGCGGGGACCGGTGGGCGGCACGGGAGTGGCGGGCGCGGCTCTCCGGACCGGCGCCCTGGTCCGGTGTCGACACGGCCCGGTCGGCGCCGGCGGCTCGTTCAGGTGTCCGTGGCGAGCTGGGCGGCGAGCAGGGCGGGGGCCTCGGCGAGCGACGGCCCGTACCAGGTGAGGTGCCGGCCGGAGACCAGCGCGGCCGGCACGCCGGGGAACGCCTCCGGCCCGTCGTCGGCGGTGAACCGGTAGGGCTCGTCCGGCAGCACCACGAGCTCCGGTTCCCGGGTGCGCAGCTCGTCGAGGCCGGGCCGGGGGTAGCGCTCCGGGTGGTCGGCGTACCGGTTGGTGACGCCGAGCCGCAGCAGCACGTCACCGGCGAAGGTGTCCCGGCCGAGCACCACCCAGGGGCGCCGCCACACCGGCACCACCGCCGCCCGTCGCGTGGCCGGCGCGGGCGGCGCGGCCCAGGCCCGGCGCGCGGCTCGCAGCCAGTCCGGCTCGGCGGGCACGCCGAGCGCGGCGACCAGCTCGCCGAGCTGGGTCAGCGCCTCCGGCACGGTACGGGGAAAGGTGACCCGCACCGGCACGCCGGCCGCCCGCAGCGCGTCCGCGTCGGCGAGGCGGTTCTCCTCCTCGTTGAGCAGCACCAGATCGGGCTCGAGCGCGCGCACCCGGTCCAGGTCCGGATACTTGCTCCCGCCGACCCGGGCGACGTCCAGCCCGGCCGGGTGGGTGCACCAGTCGGTGGCGCCCACCAGCACCTCGGGGCGGGTCAGCGCCACCGCCTCGGTCAACGACGGCACCAGCGACACCACCCGCACGACGGCTCCCTCCCTCGCCCCGGCCCATCGTCGCCCATCGACGGTCGTCCGTGCGGGGGCCGGTAGCGGTCAGCCGCTGGTCTCGTCCACCAGCGCCGTCACGTCCAGGTGGGCGGGGCGGCAGCCCACCGTGGCGGCGAACCGGCGTACCGCCGCGTCGACGTGCGCGCGGGCCGCCCCGATCCCGGCGGACGGGGCCAGGCGCACCTCGACCCACACGTCCGGGCCGGTAACCGGGCCGGTGAGGACGACCCGCGCCCGGCGGACGCCCGGCGCCCGCAGCAGATCGCGTTCCAGCGCGCCGGTCAGCACACCGCTCGCCACCCGGGTGCGGCCGGCGCCGTCGCCGCGGTGCGCAAGCGTGCCGCCGAGCCGGTCCGGGACCCGCCGCGCGGCGGCGAGCAGCCGCTGCCCGAGCAGGGCGAGCAGCAGCCCGCCCACGGCCACGGCGAGGCCGCTCCACGGCGCGCCGGCCCGCCACCAGCTCACCGGCCCGGCCCCGACCAGCGGCACGCCACCGCCGGGCAGCCGGCCCGCCCCGACCGCCCACGCCGTGCCGCCCGCCGCCACGAGCAGCAGGGCGAGGACGGTCCACAGCAGCCGGTGGGCGGCGTTGCTCACGGCGTCCGCCGGGCGGGGACGAGCCGGACCTCGATGGGGCCGCGGCGGGGCGCGGTCAGCCGGTCCAGTTCCCGGCGCAGCGCGAACTCGACGTCGGCTCGGGCGGCCGGGTCGCCGGTGGCGGTCACCCGGGGCCGCCAGGCGTCCCCGCGCCGGCGGACGCGGACCCGGGCCCGGCGGACGCTCGGCACCGACCGGACCGCCCGGGCCAGCCGCCGCTCCACCGAGCGGCGGTGCAGGTGCCAGCCGTCGTCGTCGGTGAGCCGCAGCCGGGTCGGCCGCCACCGGCGCAGCTCGGCGCCGAGCACCACGAGGCCGAGGAGGGTGACGGCGGCGGCGACGCCGCGCACCGGCGCGTCCGCCCAGCGGGCCGTGGTCAGCGTGGCCGACCACCCGGACGGCAGGGGACCGGGGCGGCCCAGTGCGGCGAGCAGCCCCGCGACGGCCACCAGCACCCCGCCGCCCAGCAGGGCCACGGCGAGCAGCAGGGTGGCGGCCCGGTTCACCGTGCGCACGGTCCACTCCGCTCGCCCCCGGTGGCGTTCATGTCGCCTCCCGCGGGTCCGCTGCCCGCTGCCGGTCGCGGTCGTCCCGGTCGACGCTCGTCGGCTCGCCGGGCAGGCGCAGGTCGACCACCGTGAGGGTGACCGCCTCGACGGTCAGGCCGGTGTGCGCCTCGATCCGGGCGGCCACCCGGCGGCGGACCGCCTCGGCCACCGCGGTCAGCGGCGCGCCGTGCGTGACCACCACGTCCAGGTCGACCCGGACGGCGCCGCCGTCGACGCGCACCGTGGCCACCGGGCCGGTGACGGACGGGGTGCGGCGCGCCGCGTCCTCGGCGAGCGCGGCGGTCCGCTCCTCCGACCAGGTGGCCGGCGCGCGCGGGGCGGTGGCGCGCCGGGGCAGGGTGCCGGTCATCGTGAACCCGCCTCAGCGACGCCGGTCGGCGGTGGCCCGGTCGGCGAGCCCGGGCAGGCTGACGTCCCCGTCGCGCACCCGGACCAGCAGCCACCCGACCAGGCCGGCCACGGTCGCGGCGGCCGCCGCCCCCGCGCCGCCCAGCGCCCAGACCGCGACCACCAGGAAGCCGGCCAGGAAGCCGAACTGCCCGCGCGTCATGCCCCACCCCCGCTCCGCCTCGATCCGGACCGGCGGGGCGTACCCGTTTCCGGGCCGGGCATGCGGCGGTCAGCCGGCGGGGACGGGCACGCGCTCCGAGGGCAGCGAGGCCACGGGCACGCCCTCGCGCACCGCCCACTCCACCGCGTGCCGCAGGTCGGCGACCGGCAGTGGCCGCCGGGCGGTCACGGTGACCGCCGCGTGCACCGCGTACGCGACGAACGGGTACGAGTGGGCCAACCCGCCCACCGCCTCGTGCAGCCGGCCCACCACGGCGAGCGCCGCCGCCTCGTCCCGCCCGGGCAGGATCAGCTGGAACTCGTTGTCGGCGAGGCGGACCGCCCGGTCGACCGGGCTCAGCACGCTGGTGACCGCCGCGAGCACGGCCTGGCCCTCCCGGGCGGCCCCGCGGCGGCCGAAGCGTTCCGGCGCGCCGGCCGGCTCGTCCACCCGGAGGCCGACCAGCGCCACCGGCAGGGTGCCCGAGGCGGTCACCCCGTCCATGCCGGTCCACCGTCGCAGCCCCGGCTCGTCGAGCAGGCCGTCGGCCGGCTCGACCGGGTGCGCCCGCTCGCCCCGCCGGGCCAGCAGCCGCAGCGCCGCCTCGGCGCGGGACTCGCCGGGGCCGGCCGGGATGTCCCGGACCCGCGCCACCGCCTGCTCCAGCGCCGTCCGCGCCGGCCCGGGCAGCCGCCCGTCGAGCTGTTCCCACAGCCGGAGCACGTCGTGCAGCGCCTCGTCCCGGCGGAAGCCCCAGCGCCCGTCGAAGAGGCGGCCGGCTTCGAGGGTCTCCGCCGGCGCCACCTCGGCCCGGTCGTACGCCACCAGGCTCGCCCCGAAGCGCGGCGTCAGCGCCACCACGCTCCACTCCCGGGCCAGGTCCTCGGCGTCCTCGAGCAGCACCGGGTACGCCCCGGCGGGCAGGTCCGGCGGGGGCCCGCCGACCATCCCGACCACGGTCACCGCGGCCCGGGCGGCGATCCGCCGGTAGACGGCGCTTTCCCGGGCGAAGTACGGCGGCCGCTGGAAGAGGGCGAACACGACCAGCGGTCCGTCCTCGGCCTCGGCCAGCGCGGCCCGTTCGATGGCGTGGGAGACGGCGACGAGGCCGCGTTTGGTCAGCCGCTCCGGGGTCCGTCCGCTGTGCACCCGGCCGAGCCTAGAGGCCCGGAACCCGCCGCGCACCGGACGACGGGTCGGTATCGGTGGCCGGCCGGCGGGCGGCCCACTCCGCGCGGGTCAGCGCGTACTCCACCTCGCCGTGCTCGGAGCCGGGGATCGCCTCCGGCCAGTCCTGGTGGAACGTCCGCCGGTACGCCAGCCCCGCCTTCGCCATGACCCGGCGGGACCCGGTGTTGACCGCCATCGTGGTCGCCACCACCCGTTCCACGCCGAGCGCCGTGAAGCCGTGCTCGACCAGGGCCCGCGCGCCCTCGGTGGCGTATCCGGCGCCCCAGGCGGCCCGGCGCAGCCGGTAGCCCAGCTCCACCTCGCGCGGGTCGCCGTCGCGCAGCGGGCGGAACTCGAACCAGCCGAGGAAGTCCCCGTCGGCCCGCCGTTCCGCCGCCCACCAGCCGAGCCCGGGCGGCCGGCGGTACGCGGCCAGCATGGCGGGCAGCACCCGGTCGCGGATCTCGCCGGCCGGGGTGGGCCGCCCGCCGGTCAGGTAGCGCATCACCGCCGGGTCGCCGTCCAGCTCGGTCAGGAGCGGGGCGTCGTCCGGGGTGAACTCGCGCAGCACCAGCCGTCCGGTCGCCAGGAGGATCGCCATCGGGCGATTCCACCGGCCGGGGCCGGACCGGGCAACCGGATTCCGCCGCACCGCCGAGGCGGCCGCCATGATCGACGCCCTAGACTCGGGCGTCGACCGAGCGACGGATGGATCTGGCGAGATGACGAGCACCGGCAGCGTGGCCACCTCCTGGCTGCGTCCGATCCCGCCCGGGGTCGCGCCGCAGCTCGTCCGCGCCGGCCACGTGGCGTACGCGGCCCGGCGGCTCGGTGAGCTGGTGCAGGGCCGGCCGCCGGGCGTCACCGGGCACCAGTGGAGCACCGCCGGGCGGGAGGGCCTCGACCAGGTCGTCTGCGCCGCCGACACCGGCCTGCCGCTGTTCGCCGTGCAGTTCGCGCCGGCCGCTCCCGCCGGGTCGCCGGCCCGCCGGGCCGAACGGATGACCAGCGCGGTCTGCGCCGCGGTCGGGCTGCCGCTGCTGCGGGTCGAGTCGCCGACGTTGCGCGCGCCCGAGCATGCCCGCCGCCTCGTCGAGTACGTCATCGACGCACGCGACTACGCCGCCGGCACCGACCCGGGCAGCGGCGACGCGGTCGGCTTCCGGGACATCGTCGGCCGGCTTCCCGACGGCCGGCGCGGGCCGGTCAACGACCTCGGAGCGTTGGCCCGGGCCGCCGCCGTCGACGCGTACGTGGAGCGCCGGCTCGCCGACCCGATCGTCCGCGGGCTGCACGTGCGGTGGACGGACGGGCCGGCCGAGGGCTGGGGCTGGGTCGAGGTGCGGCCCGGCCGGTGCCTGGTCGAGCGGGTGCACCTGGTTGCCCAGCGCTTCTCCTGCGGGGTGGACCCGGGCCGGCTGGCCGAGGACCTGGCCGCTGTGGCGATCGGGGAGCGGATGCGTGACCTGGACGCCGCCGACCCGTCCCTGGTGGACCGGGACGAGGTACGCGGGCAGATCCGGCGGCTGGCCGCACGGCGCGACGAGTTCGTGGGCGGCTTCGCCTTCGACCACCTCTGCGCCGACTGACCCGGCGTCGCGGGGCCGCGTCCGGCCGCCCCGGAAATCTCCGCGAATTCTCCCGATCCCCGGTTGAACCTTCGACGTCCTCGCTCCGTACCTAAGCGGGAATGGACGCAGATCTTCCCCGCCGCGCCGGACGGCGCGGGGACGGTGCGGAAAGGGCATCGTCGGTCATCGACGTGCGACCGGAACGTCGCAGTGATCCTCACCCCGAAATTCATCGGTCCGCCGGGGTCACCAGTCAACTACCGGATCGAGAAGGAGAGCAATTCGATGCGCAGGTCCACACGGGCGCGCCGGTCATCCGGTAACCCCCGGAGCAAGCGTCTGCTGGCCGTGGTCGGCACGCTCGCGGTCTTCGGCGGAATCGTCGCCGTCACCCAGATCTCGTCCGCCCAGGACCGGCGGACCACCGTCCGCGCCGCCTCGGCGTCCTGCGTGGCCCCGAGCCCGGGTGCCACCGCGCCGGACGGCCGCGGCAGCACCACCCGGACCTGGCAGAACGGCCGCTGGGTGCGCAACCACTGGGGTGACGGGCAGATGTCGTCCGCCGAGTGCCAGCAGACCAAGGGTGGCGGCGCGGGCGCCGGGACGCCCACCGTGGCCTGCCCGGATGTGCGGAGCAAGCTGCCGCAGGTGCCCCAGCAGGCGCGCGCCGAGGTGGACCGCAACCTCGCCCTGCTGGACAGTCAGATCGCCGAGGCCAACCGGCGGCTGGCGGCCGACGGCGCCCGCAACGGCGGCAGCTTCATCAACAACGCCATCCTGCGGCCGCTCGCCGAGAAGCGGACCGCGACGTTGAACCGGATCGCGACGGCCATCGGCCGGGTCGCCCAGCGCCCGCAGGGCCTGGACCAGCTGGCCCAGTGCGCCATCGCCGACAACGCCCAGAACGGCGGCCAGAACGGCGGCGGCCAGAACGGCGGCGGCAACAACGGCGGGCAGACCGGCGCGCCGAGCAGCACGCCGACCGGCGGTGACAACGGTGGGCAGAACGGCGGCAACAACGGCGGCCAGAACGGTGGCAACAACGGTGGCAACAACGGTGGCCAGAACGGCGGCAACAACGGCGGCAACAACGGCGGCAACAACGGCCTGAACGTGCTCGCCAAGGACTGCACGGACAGCCAGCTCCAGGCGCACGACGGTTTCCAGAACGGCAACCGCTGCGTGAGCACCGCGTTCGGTGAGGTCGGCTCCGCGGCCAACAACCCCTCGCTGCTCATCACGGAGTTCCCGAACCGGGTCCAGCGCAACCAGCCGTTCACCCTCCAGGTCAGCACCCGGAACCTGATCCGTGACCGGTTCCTCGCCGCCGGCCAGGGTGGCTACTACGTCGAGAGCTCGCTGCTCAACGACCAGGGTCTGGTCCGCGGGCACTTCCACACCGCCTGCCGGATGCTGCAGACCACCCAGGCGGCGCCGTCGAACCCGCAGGACGTTCCGGCGTTCTTCGTGGCGACCGAGGACGGCGGCGGCAGCAACCAGGCCGACCAGGTGACCATCCAGGTCCCCGGTCTGCCCCAGTCGGGCCTCGCGCAGTGCGCGGTCTGGGCCGGTGACGGCTCGCACCGCATCCCGATGATGGAGCGGGCGAACCAGACCCCCGCCATCGACGTGGTGCGGATCCGCGTCAACTGAGCACCCACGGCCGGAGCCGCCAAGGGGGTACGCCCCGGGCGGCTCCGGCTGTTCCGTGCGTGCCCTCCCGCGTGGGTGGCCGGCCTCAGCAGCCGCCGGCCGGCCCGGTCGCCGCGCCGATCTCGAAGCCGCCCAGGTCGGTGCAGTGCACGACCGTGGCGTCGTCCGGTTTCGGCGCGGCGGGGCCGGCCGGGCTGTCGGCCTCAGCCCGTCGCACGCGGCGGACGACCTCGGCCGGCCCGCCGTCGGAAAGCAGCCCCAGCACGCCGGCCCAGTCGGTCAGCGCGTACGGGCTCACGAGGCGGCTGGCGCCGTTGCTGAGCAGTGCGACGCCGTCCAGGTCGCGCAGGGGCCGGCTGCCGGTCACGGCCTCCTCCGCCGCGTGCGGGTCGTCCTTGGCGATCCAGTAGCCGCCCGGCTGGTTCCGGCGGGCGCGCAGCGCCCGGGCGCAGGAGGCGCGGACGCGGTCGTACTCCGGTGTGCCCTCGGGAACACCCGCCAGGGGTGCGGAGCAGATGCGCCGGGCCGTGACCTCGCGCTCGTCCGTGACGACCTGCGGGCCGCCGCCGACCCGGTCGAGGACGAGGAAGGAGTCGGCGAGCAGGAGGTGGTCCAGTCGGCCCCGGTGGGCGCGGACGATCGCCACGGTCGCCTGCGGGCTGGCCGGGTTGGTGAGGTCGCAGGTGCCCCGGTGCTCGGCGGCGATCTCGTCGATCGCGGCGGCGAGGATCGCCGCGAGGTCCCGGCCGTCGCCGCGCGACAGCCGGCCGAGCAGCGCGCCGCCGAGCCGGTGGGTGTACCAGGCGACACCGTGGGAGCAGATCGACTCCGTCCCCGGGATGCCGGCGCCGTCGAGCAGCACCGCGGCGCCGGGAACGGCGCCGGCGAAGTCCTCGTTCGGCCGGCCGGCCGTGCCGGCGCTGGTCGCCATGCTGACGTGCACCGATGGGCTCCCGGGTCGGGGAGTGTCGGCCCTGGGGAGGGCCGGCGCGGGACGACGTTGGCTGCCGGGACACCCCACCCGGCTGAAAATTGTTAACGCCGGGAAAAGCCGACCGGGGTCGCGCCGATTTCTCAGCGTGACCCCGGGATGCCCGACGGTGAACCGGGAGGGTTCAGCGGTTCTTGTAGGCCTCCACCACCGAGACGGGGATGCGGCCCCGCTCAGAAATCTCGTAGCCGTTCTTGACGGCCCATTCCCGGATGGCGCGGTTCTGCTCGCGGTCCATTCCCGAGGTGCTCGGGCGGGCGCCCGCACGCGTGGCGCGACCGGCCTCCACCGGGCCGCGCCCGATCCGTCGGCCAGCGCTGATGTACGGGTCCAGCGCCTTGCGCAGGACGCCGGCGTTCTCGTCGGAGACGTCGATCGTGTACGCCACGCCGTCCAGGCTGAACTCGACGGTCCGATCGGCCTTTCCGCCGTCGAGGTCGTCGGTCAGAACGGTGATTACTTTCCTTGCCATCGCCATTACTCCCTGTGTCGGGCGGGGTGTGGCTATGAGTTTGACGTATCTCGTGGCAATTTCGCAACAATACCCGTCCTTCGCCATTCGGCGGGTCGGGTTATCCGCGCGCCGCCAAATGCGTCTTCGCGCGCGTGACGGGTCTGCCGGCACGGCGGGAGTGGCGTGGGTCACAAGCCGGAACAAGGGAGACGGTTTGTTACTTGAGCCTGACACGCTCAACCCAACGCGATAGCAGGTGTTCGATGGCAACTCTTCCGGTACTTCCCCTGACCGACGCCGTCCTGCTGCCCGGCATGGTCATCCCGGTGACCCTCGACCCGACCACCCAGGCCGCGGTCGACGCGGCCCGCGCCAGCGGCGACAAGAGGCTGCTGGCCGTGCCCCGCCTCGACGGCGAGTACGGCTCGGTCGGCGTGATCGCCACCATCGAGAAGGTGGGTCGGCTGCCCAGCGGCGAACCGGCCGCCGTGGTCCGCGGCCTCGCCCGGGCCCGGATCGGCTCCGGCGTGCCCGGACCGGGCGCCGCCCTCTGGGTCGAGGCGACCACCCTCGACGAACCCGCCCCGGCCGGCCGGGCCCGGGACCTCGCCCGCGAGTACCGCGCGCTGATGACCTCGGTGCTGCAGGAGCGCGGCGCGTGGCAGGTCATCGACGCCATGGAGCGGATGACCGACCTCTCCGAGCTGGCCGACGCGGCCGGCTACGCGCCCTGGCTGACCCTGGCGCAGAAGACCGAGCTGCTCGCCGCCCCGGACGTCACCGCCCGGCTGGAGCTGCTGGTCGGTTGGGTGAAGGACCACCTGGCCGAGCAGGAGGTCACCGAGCGGATCAACAGCGACGTCCGCGAGGGGCTGGAGAAGTCGCAGCGCGAGTTCCTGCTCCGCCAGCAGCTCGCCGCGATCCGCAAGGAACTCGGCGAGGACGAGCCGGACGGCTCCGCCGACTACCGCTCGCGGGTGGAGTCGGCCGACCTGCCCGAGAAGGTGCGCGAGGCGGCCCTGCGCGAGGTCGGCAAGCTGGAGCGGGCCAGTGACGCCTCACCGGAGGCGGGCTGGATCCGGACCTGGCTGGACACCGTCCTCGAGATGCCGTGGAGCACGCGTACCCAGGACAACACCGACCTGGCCGCGGCGCGTGCGGTGCTCGACGCCGACCACGCCGGCCTGGCCGACGTGAAGGACCGCATCCTGGAATACCTGGCGGTGCGCAACCGGCGCGCCGAGCGCAACCTCGGCGTGGTCGGCGGCCGCGGCTCGGGTGCGGTCCTCGCCCTGGCCGGCCCGCCCGGCGTCGGCAAGACCAGCCTTGGTGAGTCCGTCGCGCGGGCGCTCGGCCGCACCTTCGTCCGGGTCTCCCTCGGCGGCGTCCGCGACGAGGCGGAGATCCGCGGCCACCGGCGCACCTACGTCGGCGCGCTGCCCGGCCGGATCGTCCGCGCGCTGCGCGAGGCCGGCTCGATGAACCCCGTGGTGCTCCTCGACGAGGTCGACAAGCTGGGCGTCGGCTACTCCGGCGACCCGGCCGCGGCCCTGCTCGAGGTGCTCGACCCGGCGCAGAACCACACCTTCCGGGACCACTACCTGGAGGTCGACCTCGACCTGTCCGACGTGCTCTTCCTGGCCACCGCCAACGTGGTGGACAGCATCCCCGGCCCGCTGCTGGACCGGATGGAGCTCGTCACCCTGGACGGCTACACCGAGGACGAGAAGGTGGCCATCGCCCGGGACCACCTGCTGCCCCGGCAGCGGGAGCGGGCCGGACTGACCGCCGAGGAGGTCACCGTCACCGACGGCGCGCTGGCGCTGATCGCCGGGGAGTACACCCGGGAGGCCGGCGTCCGGCAGCTCGAACGGGCCCTGGCGAAGATCCTGCGCAAGGTCACCGTGGCGCTGGCGTCCGACCCGGCGCCGGTCCGCGTCGACACCGACAACCTCGCCCGCTACCTGGGCCGGCCCAAGTTCACCCCGGAGTCGGCCGAGCGGACGGCGGTGCCCGGCGTGGCCACCGGCCTGGCGGTCACCGGCGCCGGCGGCGACGTGCTCTTCATCGAGGCGACCAGCATGGAGGGCGAGCCGGGACTGACGCTCACCGGTCAGCTCGGCGACGTCATGAAGGAGTCGGCGCACATCGCGCTGTCCTACCTGCGCTCCAACGGGCGACGCCTCGGCATCGACCCGAACGTCCTCGCCGGGCGGCGGATCCACGTGCACTTCCCGGCGGGCGCGGTGCCCAAGGACGGCCCCAGCGCCGGCATCACCATGGTCACCGCGCTGGCGTCGCTGGTGACCGGCCGGCCGGTGCGCCCCGAGTTCGGGATGACCGGCGAGGTCACCCTCTCCGGCCGGGTGCTGCCCATCGGCGGCGTGAAGCAGAAGCTGCTCGCCGCCCACCGGGCCGGCCTGACCGAGGTGATCATCCCGAAGCGCAACGAGCCCGACCTGGACGACCTGCCCGCCGAGGTCCGCGAGGCGCTGACCGTCCACACCCTCGCCGACGTGGCCGACGTGCTCGCCCTGGCGCTGCGCCCGACCGACGTCGACGCGGAGACGCTGGGCGGCCAGCCGCTCGCCGCGGCCTGACCACCCGACACGCCGAGGCCCCCGGTCCACCTGGACCGGGGGCCTCGGCCGTGCTCACCAGCGGTCCCGGCGCTCCCGCCGCTCGCCGCCGTCGCCGTCCCGGCCGCGGCGCTCCCGGCGGTCACCGTCGAAGCGGCGCTCGCCGCCGCCGTCGCCGTCCCGGTCCCGGCGCACCGTGGCCTTGCGGCCCTTGATGGTGCTGCCCCGCAGCCCCTGGATCACCTCGTCGGCGACCCCGTACGGGACCTCGACCAGGGAGAACCGGTCGGCGATCTCGATCGAGCCGATGTCCCGGCCGTTGACCCCGGTCTCCCCGGTGATCGCCCCGACCAGGTCCTGCGGGCGCACCCCGGCGCGCCGGCCCAGACCGATGAAGACCTGTGTGGTGCCGCCGGAGCGGGGACGTGCACCGCCGCCGCCGCGCCGGTCCCGGGCGTCGAACCCGGGTCGGGGCTCGCGGGACGGGCGGACGGCGACCTGCGGGATCTCCTCCTCCTCGTCGGCCGTGCCGGGCAGGGTGGCCTCGTGGGCCAGCCGCACCGCGGCCAGCGCGACCTCCACGAGGTCGAACTCGTCGGTCAGCGACTCGACGATCGCCCGGAACGGCTCCAGGTCGTCCTCCAGCAGCGACTCCCGCAGCGCCGCCTGGGTCAGCTCCAGCCGCCGGGTCCGCAGGTCGGCCACCGTGGGGATCTTGTCGACCGCGATCCGCTGGCCGGTGACCCGCTCGATGGTCTTGAGCATCCGGTGCTCGCGCGGCTCGGCCAGGGTGATGGCCACGCCCTCCCGGCCGGCCCGGCCCACCCGGCCGATCCGGTGCACGTACGACTCGGGGGCCGACGGGACGTCGTAGTTGACCACGTGGGTGAGCTGCTCCACGTCCAGCCCGCGGGCCGCCACGTCGGTGGCGACCAGCAGGTCGGCGGTGCCCGACCGCAGCCGGCCCATCACCCGGTCGCGCTGCTCCTGGCTCATCCCGCCGTGCAGCGCCTCGGCCCGGTAGCCCCGGCCGTTCATCGTCTCGGTGAGCCGGTCGACCTCCTCGCGGCTGCGGCAGAACACGATGGCCGCGGTGGGCGACTCCACGTCCAGCACCCGGCCCAGGGCGGCCGGCTTGTGCGCCCGCGCGACGATGTACGCGCTCTGCCGCACCCGCGGGGCCTCGCCCGCGACCGGCCGCTCGCGCTCGATCTGGATGCGCACCGGGTCGGTCAGGTGCTGGCGGGCCAGCCCGTCGATCCGGGCCGGCATGGTGGCCGAGAAGAGCACGGTCTGCCGGCCGGCCGGGGCGTGCTCCAGGATCGCCTCGATGTCCTCGGCGAAGCCCATGTCGAGCATCTCGTCGGCCTCGTCGAGCACCACCGTGGTCAGGCCGCCCAGCCGCAGGGTGCCCCGGGCGATGTGGTCCAGCGCCCGGCCCGGCGTCGCCACCACCACGTCCACGCCGGCGTCGAGGGCGCGCAGCTGCCGGCCGATCGGCTGGCCGCCGTAGATCGGCAGCACCCGGGCGCCCAGGTCCTTGCCGTAGCGGTGGAACGCCTCGGAGACCTGTACCGCCAGCTCGCGGGTCGGCACCAGCACCAGCGACACCGGGTCCCCGCCGGAGCGGTCGTCGGGCATCCGCTGCAGCAGCGGCAGGGCGAACGCGGCGGTCTTGCCGGTGCCGGTCGCGGCCTGCCCCAGCAGATCCTGGCCGGCGAGCAGCGGCGGGATCGCCTCCCGCTGGATCGGGGTCGGCTCCTCGTAGCCGAGGACGGCGAGCGCGTTCAGCAGCTCGGTGCGCAGCCCGAGGTCCGTGAAGGCGACGGCCTCGTCCTCGGCGGGTTGGGCGGGATCGGTCGGGGTTGGTGCGGAACTCATGGGGCAAGCTTTTCATCACCGCCGCCCGGCCGTCGCGGCGACCGCCGCAAACCGTCGTCCCCGCCACGTCGAGGGTGATCCGGCCGGCCCCGTAACCCGGCCGGATCACCCGGACAGGACGGCCAGCAGGGTGGTCGCCCCCACGGCGACGTCCAGCACGGCGCACCACTCCGCGTACCCCTGGGGCACGACGCGGCCGGTGCGGTGGTGCGCCACGTCCCAGGCGGCGTGCCCGAGCCAGCCGAGGCCCACCAGCACGCCGGCCAGGCCGTCCGGCCCGAGCAGGGCGGCCCCCGCCAGGCCGCCCCAGCCGGCCAGCCCGGCGAGCTGCCACGCCACGGTCCGGCGGTCGCCCCACTGCCGCCGCCAGGTGCCGATGAGCAGGTAGCCGGCGGGCAGCACCAGCAGCGTCCACGGGGAGAACACGGTCGGCGCGACCCAGAGGTCCACGGTCATCAGCAGGGCCAACCCGGTCGGCCACCGGCGCGCCACCGCCGCGGCCACCGGATGGCGGCGGGCCGGCGCCGGATGCGCGTGCCGGTGCCGCAGCGCCACCAGCGCCATCGCCGGCAGCATCAGCAGGTGGCCGCCGAGCATCAGCGCGTCGTCCCCGACCAGCCCGGCCCACCAGGGTGGGAGCAGCAGCAGGAACGGGACGTACATGACGGCCACCATCTCGGCCGTGGCGGCCCATCCGTGGCCCCGGTGCCACATCCAGGCCGCCATGCCCAGGCCCATGTCCGTCGCCATCACCAGCGCGCCGACATCCGCCCGGGCCAGCGCGTCCGCGCCGCCCAGCAGCGCCGTGCCGGCCCGCCACAGCGGGCCGAGCAGCAGCATGCCGACCACCATCGCCACGACCATCCCGGCCAGGTGGCCGGCCAGTCGTCGGGCGTCCGCCCGCAGGGGTACGCGTACCGTCGTCTCCGTCATGCCCCGAGCCTGCCGGCGCCCCGCGCGCGGAACCATGCGCGTCCGTCACCGGAAAGCCGTGCGCCGTGCACGGGTGCGGCGTGACATTCCGCAGGGGTGAACCGGGCGGCCGGCGGCCCTAGGATCGGCGGACATGACGGTCGACGCGGCGGACCGCCGGCTGCGGCGGGCCCGGCAGCTCACGCTGCTGTCGCTGGCCACGAACGTCGGGACCACCCTGCTGCTGCCGTGCGTCGGGCTGGCCCGGGAGCCGGAGCCGCGGCGGGTGGCGCTCGGCGTGCTCGGGCTCGCCGGCTTCACCGCCGCCCAGGCGTCGGTGCTGCACGCGGCGGTCACCCCGTGGCTCGCCGGGCGGGCCCGGCGCCGCCGGCACGCCGCGCTGGCGGTGGCCGCCCTGCTCAGCCTGCCGCTGGTCGGCCCGGTCGCAGCCGGCGCCTGGCCCACCTGGGCATGGCTGGGCGCGTCCCTGGTCGGCATGTCCCCGCTGCTGTTCCGGCCGCTGCCCGCCCTGCTGGCGGCGGCGGGGGTGCTCGGCGCCGCCGCGGCCGTGACGCTGGCGACCGGCGGGCCGCTGCCCACCGCCCTCCTCGTGACCGGTGGTGTCGGCGCCGGCGTCGCCGCGGTCACCTGGCTCCAGGTCTGGTTCTGGGACCTGGTCGTCGAGGCCCGGCAGGGGCAGGCCGCCCGGGCCCGGCTCGCCGCCGCCGAGGAGCGGCTGCGCTTCGCCCGCGACGTCCACGACCTGCTGGGCCACGACCTCACCGTGATCGCGCTCAAGGCCGAACTCGCCGAGCGGCTCGCACCCGTCGACGCCGCCCGGGCGGGGCGGGAGGCCGCCGAGGTGCGCCGGCTGGCCGGGTCGGCCCTGACCCGGGTACGCGAGGCCGTGCACGGTTACCGCGCGGTCGACCTGGCCGAACAGCTGGCCGCGGTGGGGGAGGTGCTGCGGTCCAGCGGGGTGCGCTGCACGGTGGTGCCACCGGCCGGCGAGCTGCCCGCGCCGGTCGCCGCCGACCTGGCCGCCGTGCTGCGGGAGGCCGGGACGAACGTGCTGCGGCACAGCCGGGCCGACTGGTGCCGGATCGAACTCACCCGGGAGGACGGCCTCGTGACCATGACCGTACGCAACGACGGCGCCGGCGGCGCCGGCCCGGACGCGCTCAGCGGCGGGCTGCGCGGGCTGGCCGACCGCCTCGCACCGGCCGGGGGCAGCGTCCGGGCGTACGCCGAGGACGGGGTGTTCCACCTGGTGGCGACCGTGCCGGTGGCGTCGTGATCCGGGTGCTGCTGGCCGACGACGAGGAGCTGATCCGCCTCGCCCTCGCGGCCCTGCTCGACCTGGAGCCCGACCTGGAGGTGGTGGCGCACGCCGCCGACGGCCGGGCCGCCCTGGCCGCCGCGCTGGCCCACCGGCCCGACGTCGCCGTGCTGGACCTGGAGATGCCGCCGCCCGGCGGGGTCCAGGTGGCCGCCGAGCTGGCCCGCGTGCTGCCCGGGTGCGCCACGGTGATCCTCACCGGGCACGGCCGGCCCGCCCACCTCCGGCCGGCGCTGACCGCGGGCGCCCGCGGGTTCCTCGCCAAGGGCGCGCCCGGGGGTGCGCTGGCCGACGTGATCCGCCGGGTGCACGCCGGCGCCCGGTACGTCGACCCGGCCCTCGCCGCCGACGCGCTGACCCTGCCGGAGTGCCCGCTCACGCCGCGGGAGCTGGAGACGCTGCGCCTCGCCGAGCTGGGCACCCCGGTGGCCGTGATCGCCCGGCGGACCCACCTGGCGGCCGGCACGGTCCGCAACCACCTGGCCGCGTGCGTGCAGAAGCTCGGCGCCGCCGACCGGGCCGCGGCGGTCCGGCGGGCCCGCGAGGCGGGCTGGCTCTGAACCCCGGGCCCGAGCGAGGTGACGGCATCGCATCGGCGGGAGCAACCGCCGGCCCGCCGAGCCGCCGGCGACGGGAGGGGTCAGGCGCGGGCGGGGCCGGTGTCGCGCGAGGGCGGGGCCAGGGCGGCGGGATCGAGCGCGAGGGCGGCGGCCAGGGCGGGGCGGCCGGCCGGGGTGAGGCGGACCGCCCGGCCGGCACCCCGGGCGGTCCAGCCGGCGTCGAGGAAGTGCCGGCACAGGGCGGCGCCGAGCGCGCCAGCCAGGTGGGGGCGGCGCTCGGTCCAGTCCAGGCAGTCCCGGACCAGTGGCCGCCGGCCGGCGCGCAGCGGCTCGACGGGCACCCCGAGGTCGGTCAGCCAGCTGATCCCGGCCGGGGTGAGCGCCAGGCCGCCGGCGCGGTCGAGCACGCCCCGGGCCAGCAGGGCGTCGTGCACCAGCACGCCGAGCCGGCCGGCCAGGTGGTCGTAGCAGGTCCGGGCGTACGCGAGGGACGCCTGGGCGGACGCGGCGCGCAGCGTGCGGGGCGGGGCCGCCGGGGCGGGCGCCCGGCCGGCCAGGTCCTCGATGAGCTGGGCCACCGACGGGTCGGCGAGGCGGACGTAGCGGTGCCGGCCCTGCCGTTCCTCGGCCAGCAGCCCGCCCCGGACCAGGCGGGTGAGGTGGTCGCTCGCGGTGGACGGGGCCACCCCGGCGGACCGGGCCAGTTCGCCGGCCGTCCAGGCCCGCCCGTCGAGCAGGGCGAGACAGAAGCCGGCCCGGGTCGGGTCGGCGAGCAGCGCGGCGAGCCCGGCCAGGGTGCGGCCGTCGGTGCGGGTGGTCATGCGGGCAATGCTGGCACGGGAATTGTTCGGTCCCCACCGACGCGTGCGCGTCGCCCTTTACATCGTTGTCTCCAACGTTGTAGAAAGCGGGGGCACCGCAGTGACCTCCGTCTACCTCCAAGGCAGGCCTGATGGGACACCTCCACCGCGGCGGCGGCGTGCTCGCCGCCGCACTCGCTCTGCTGCTGACCACGTCCACGGCCGCGGCGGGCACCCCCGCCGCCGGGGCCGACCGCTACCGGAACCCGGTCTCGGCGGGCTTCGCCGACACCTTCGCCGACCCGGCCGTCGTCCGTGGCGACGACGGCCTCTGGTACGCCTTCGGCACCTCCGACCCGCTGCGCGAGGGCGAACGCCAGGCGCACCGGGTGCCGATCGCCCGCTCCGCCGACCTGGTCGACTGGACCTACGTGGGCGACGCCTTCACGCCCGACCAGCGGCCGTCCTTCGCCGCACCCGGGGCCGCGTTCTGGGCGCCCGACGTGCGCCGCGTCGCCGACCGCTGGGTCATGTACGTGACCGTCACCGACACCACCGTCTCCGGCGACACCTTCGACACCGCGATCGGGGCGGCCACCGCGCCCACCCCGGCCGGGCCGTGGACGTTCTCCGACACGCCCGTGGTCGCCCCGCGGCCGGGCGGGGGCGGCGGCTACCTCTGGACCATCGACCCCAGCCAGTTCACCGATTCCGACGGCCGGTCGTACCTCTACTTCGGCAGCTACTACGGCGGCATCTCCGTCACCGAGCTGTCACCGGACGGGCTGCGCGCGGTCGGCACGCCGAGCCTGGTCGCCGTCGACAACAAGTTCGAGGGCAGCTACGTGCTGCGCCACGACGGCTGGTACTGGCTGTTCGCCTCCACGGCGAACTGCTGCGCCGGCCCGGCCACCGGCTACTCCGTCCAGGTGGGCCGGGCGCGTGACCCGCGCGGGCCGTTCGTGGACCGGGACGGCCAGCGGCTGGACGCCTCCCGGGCCGGTGGCACGCCGGTGCTCACCCAGAACGGCAACCGGTGGATCGGCACCGGGCACAACGCCGTGCTCACCGACCTGTCCGGGCAGGACTGGATCGCGTACCACGCCATCGACCGGGCCGACCCGTACCTGGACGAGCCGTTCGGGATCAACGAGCGGCCGATGCTGCTGGACCGCCTCGACTGGGTGGACGGCTGGCCGACCATCAACGCCGGCGCCGGCCCCTCCGAGGGAGCCCGGCCCGCGCCCGTCACCACCGGCCGGATCGACGCCCGCTTCGACACGGCCGACCTCAGCGGCTGGCGGGGCGGCGCGGGCCACTGGCGGGTGACCGGCGGCGTGCTGTCCGGCACCGCCACGCTGACCGCCCGGGCCGGGCTCGGCGGCGACGTCCGCGCCGAGGCCGACCTGCGCCTCGCCGGCGCGGACACGGCCGGGCTGCGGCTCGGCCGGGTCGAGGTCAGCGTCGGCGGCGGCCGGCTGACCGCCCGTGAGAGCGGCGGCGCGACCGCGACCGTGCCGCTGCCCGCCGGGCTCGACCTCACCGGCCGGCACAACCTGGCCGTGGAGGTCCGCGACCGCCAGCTCGTCGCCGAGCTGAGCCCGGCCCGCCTCGGCGACCAGCTCGCCGTGGTGGCGCTGAAGCTCGCCAGGCCGGCGGCCGGCCCGTTCGCGCTGCGCGCCGACGGTGGCACGGCCGAGTTCGACAACGTCAGCGCGGCCGCGCTGTACCGCCCGGTCCGCCACACCGTCGCCCCGCCCCGCGTCGGTCCGGTGCTGTCCCGGTTCTCCGACGAGTTCTCCGACGGGCTCGACCCGGCCTGGCAGTGGGTCCGGCCCAACCCGGCCGCCACGGTGAGCGGCGGCGCGCTGCGCTGGCCGGTCGAGTCGACCGACCTGGTGGGCACCGGCAACACGGCCGGCGTGCTGCTGCGCGACGCGCCCGCGGGCGACTACGTCGCGGAGACGAAGGTGACCCTCGACCTGGGTGAGGACGTGGTCCGCAACTACCAGCAGGCCGGCCTCGTGGCGTACGTGGACGACGACCGCTTCGCCCGGCTCGCCCAGGTGGCCATCTGGAACACCCGCCAGGTCGAGTACGGCTACGAGCTGCCCTTCGCCGGCCAGCCGGTGTACGGCGGCAGCATCGTCGGCACCCCGGCCACCACGACGTGGCTGCGGCTGGCCCACCACGTCGACCGGGTCACCGGCGAGCACGAGTTCCGGGCCGGCTCCAGCCGGGACGGCAGGCACTGGACGTGGGGCGCGGTCTGGACCTTCCCGGCCGACACCACGCCCCGGATCGGTCTGGTCGCGCACGGCGGCGCCACCCCGGCGGTGACCGCGGAGTTCGACTACCTGCGGTTCCACCGCTGACCGTGCGACCGGGGCCGTCCGGCGACGGGCGGTCCCGGTCGCGGGGTGGCCCCCGGTCCCGGCCAGCGCGCTCATCGGGCGGGCATTCCCCAGCGGACGGCGCGGCACCGCGCCGGCGGCTAGCCTGACGGCGTGCGTACGGTCGAACTGCTCTGTTCCCCGGAGCTGGAGGAGGCGGTACGGGCGGCCTGGGATCGGCTCGCCGCCGCCGGCCTGCCCAGCCTGGCTCGCCACCCGCACCCGACGAACCGGCCGCACCTGACCCTTGCCTCGGTCGACGAGTTCCCGTCCGGGGCCGAGCAGCGCCTGGCCGACCTCTGCGACGCGGCGCTGCCCCTGCCGGCCCGCCTCGACCGGGTGGAGGTGCTCGACGGCAGCGCCCCGCTGGTCTGGCTGGTCCGCCCCGCCCCGCAACTGGTCGCCCTGCACGGCGCGGTCTGGGACGTGCTCGCCGCGGCCCCCGGGCCGCGCCCGTGGCACACCCCCGGCCGGTGGGTGCCGCACCTGAGCCTGGCGCTGCGGTTCCGGGACGCCGACCGGCGCCGGGCCCGGGCGCTGGCGGGCGGCGAGCGCCCCACCGGGGAGTTCGTCGCGGCGCGCAGCTACGACAGCGAGACCCGGACGACCGTCCCGCTGTCCTGCCTCGAGCAGGAGAGACGGCGCTGACGGTGAGTCGACCGGCGGGCACCGGCCGGCGGTCCTCCCTCGGTCCGCCGGCCGGTGCCGCTGCCGTCACTTCTTCGGCTGGGGGATCTTCACCGAGCTGAATCTGCGTGCGGCGGTGCGGGTGAGCATCCTGTGGACCCGGGCGGCGGATTGTTCGGTCCGGGCCGAAAGGTGGCGGACCTACGGTCGGGGAATGAGCTGGCCGATCATCGCCCCCGCCCCCGGTACGCCACCGTGCGGGCCGCCCCTGCCCGGAGCCGACGGCTGGGTGGTCACCCGGCACGCCGACGTGCTCGCCGTGCTGACCGACCCCCGGTGCGTGGTGCCCGCGGCGCCCGGCGGACCGTACGGCACCCTGGCCTGGCTGCGCGGCGCCGTGAGCCGGTTCAGCGCGCCGGACCGGCATCCCGCCCGGCGCGCCATCGGGGTCGCCGCGCTGGCCGACCTCGACCCGGACGAGCTGCGGGCGGCGGCCGCCCGGTCCACCGCCGCGCTGCTCGACGCGATGACCGTGCCGGTGACCAGCACCGTGCCGGACACCAGCACCGCCGCCGGGCCGTCCGGGGCGGTTGTCCTGGCGCCCCGGGTCGGTGTGGAACTGCCGGCCGCCGGGCCAGGTGACGGCCGTCCGCAGCGGATCGACGTGATGGCACTGCTCGCGCGGCGCGTACCCCTGGAGGTGCTGGCGGCTCGGCTCGGCCTGGCCGACCCGGCGGCGGCCGTGCCGGCGGTGACCGCGGTGGCCGCCGCCTACCACCCGGGCGCCGAACCGGCGGCGGTGGCGCGCGCCGACCGGGCGGTGGCCACGCTGCTGGCCCTGTCGCCGCCGGCCCCGGCGGAGGTCGTCGCGAACCGCATCGGTCTGCTCGTGCAGGCCGCCGACGCCACGGCCGGGCTGATCGGCGCCGCGATCCGGCACGGGCTGGGTGCGCCGGCCACGGTCGGCACCACCGACCTGCTGGCCGAGGTGCTGCGCCTGGACCCGCCGGTGCGCGCCACCCGCCGGGTCGCGACCGCCGCGCGCCGCCTGGGCGGCCGGGAGATCGGCCCGGAGGCCGTGCTGCTGCTCCGCTTCGACTCGGCCAACCGGGACCCGGCCGTCCACCCGGACCCGGACCGGTTCCACCCCGGCCGGCCCGTCGGGCCACTGACCTTCGGTGCCGGTCCCCGGGGCTGCCCGGGCGAACGGCACGCCCTCGCCCTCGCCGCCGGCGTGGTCGACGTGCTGCGCGACCGGTGCCGCCCCACCGTGCCGGCCGGGCCGACCGGGCCCGCCTCCGCCGTGCCGGCCGCGCCGACCGGGCCCGCCGGGCCCGGCGCCGAGCCCGTGAGCTACGCCCCGCACCCCACCCTGCGTGTCCCGACCAGCCTTGAGGTGATCGTCCGATGACCGACCGCGCCGCCGCCTTCCGCGCCCTGCACCGGCCGGGCCGGCCCCTGCTGCTGCCCAACGCCTGGGACCACGCCTCCGCCGCGGCGCTCGCCGCCCGGGGCCACCCGGCCGTGGGCACCACCAGCCTCGGGGTGGCCGCGGCCGCCGGCCGGCCGGACGGGACGGGGGCCACCCGCGACGAGACCCTCGACCTGGCCCGCCGCCTGCGGGACCTGCCGGTGCTGCTCACCGTGGACATCGAGGACGGTTTCAGCGCCGACCCGGCGGCCGTGGCCGGGTACGCCGCCGAGCTGGCCGCGCTCGGCGTGGTGGGGGTGAACCTGGAGGACGGCCGGCCGGACGGCACCCTCGCGCCAGCCGAGGAGGTGGCCGCCAAGATCACGGCGGTCCGGGCCGCGGTGCCGGGCCTCTTCGTCAACGCGCGCACCGACGCCTGGTGGCTGGGCGTGCCCGACCCGCTGCCGGCGGCGCTGGACCGGGCGGCGGCGTACCGGGCGGCTCGCGCCGACGGGCTGTTCGCCCCGGGCGCGCCGGACGACACGGTCGGGTTGCTGGTGGCCGAGGTGGGGCTGCCGCTCAACGTGCTGCACCGGCCGGGCGGCCCGGACCTGGCCGCGCTGGGCCGGCTCGGGGTGGCCCGCGTGAGCACCGGCTCGCTGCTGTTCCGCGCCGCCCTGGGCGCGGCGCTGCACCTGGCCGACGCAGTCGTCGCCGGCCGGGACGCCGGCCTGCCGGCCGCACCGGATTACGCCTGGGTGCAGGACCTCTCGGCGGGATGAGCACCTTCGGGGGGAGATAGGAGGATTGTTCGGGGAGCTGCCGATCCTGGTGATTACGGTGTGTTCAGGTTCGACTACGCCGTGTCCTGCCCGGAGAGGGGCCGACCATGCGAGTGCCCAGCCGAAGCCCCGGCCACCAGCCCGGGCCCGCCGTCGCTTCCGCCGCCCCCGCCCGCCGGCTGCCCCCGGCCGCCGACGCGCGCACGAGGCCCGGGCAGCAGCCGGACCTGGCCGCGTACCGAGAGGCGGTGGCGGAACTGCTGGTCGAGGTGGGTGCCCTGGCGGACGCGCCGTCGACCACCGCCCGCCAGGTCCTGCTCGACCAGCGGCTGCGGGAGCCGGCCATCGCCGCCGTCCTCGACGCCACCCCGCAGGGGTTCGTCGGCGCCCGGGAGACCCTGCTGCTGGAGATGGCCCGCTACCAGCCGAACGCCCGCAGCTCGGCGCACGACCTCACCGCGCTGGTCCGGATCTACCTGCTCTCCCGGATCGACGTGCTGTGGTGGCGGGACACCGGGACCTTCCTCACCGACGGCCAGGTCGACACCAGCACCGACCTGGTCGACCTGGAGTGGCTGCGCCGGCGCGGGCTGCTCGCCTTCCGCTACCAGGAGCAGCCCGCCACCGTCCTCGGTCGGGGGCTGCGGGCGGTCCAGCGGCGGCTGCGCCCGGACGCCACCCCGCGTACCGCCGGGTTGCGGTTCCGCCGGGCGCGGCGCGAGGTGATCGCGCTGGTCAACGACGTGGGCCGGGAGTTCGCCGCGGCGGCCCGGCCCGGCACCCCGGCGCTCTGGGTGACCAGCCTCGCGCGCAGCGCCGAGCACCAGTACCGGCTGCGCCGGCTCGGCTACGCCGCCATGGTGCCCAGCGGGCACTGCCTCGGCTGGGCGGCCGACGTGGAGCTGGAGTGGTACGAGCGGTTCGGCGCCCGCGACCTCCTCGCCGAGCTGCTGCTGGCCCGGCAGGAGGCCGGCGAGATCAACGTGGTCGACGAGGGCCAGGCCTGGCACCTCTGCCTCGCGCCCGCCGCCCGCCGCCGGTTCCGGCGCGCCTACGAGGCCGAGATGGGGATCTGAGCCGATGTGCGGGATCGCCTTGAGCATCGGCCCCGAGGCCGACCCGGCCCTCTTCCGGCGGATGCTGGCCGTCCTCGCCCCGCGCGGCGAGGTGACCGAGACCCGGCAGGAGGCCGGCCTGCTCGCCGGCGTACGCCGGTTGCGGGTGGTGGACCGCGAGCGGGCCGTGCAGCCCTGGGTCTCGCCCGACGAGCGGCACGTGCTCTGTTACAACGGCGAGGTCTTCAACCACCACGAGCTGCGGGCCGAGCTGACCCGGCTCGGGCACGAGTTCCGCACCACGGGCGACACCGAGGTGGTGCTCGCCGCCTTCCGGCAGTGGGGCGAGGAGGCGGTCCGCCGGCTGCGCGGCGAGTACGCCTTCGCGGTGGTGGAGCGGGCCACCGGCCGGACCTACGTGGCCCGGGACCCGCTCGGGGTGAAGCCCCTCTACTGGTCCCGCGCGCCCGGCTGCCTGCACCTCGCCTCCGAGGTGAAGGCGCTGGTCGGGCACGGCGCGCCGATCAGCGAGGTGCCGCCGGGGCACCACGGCTGGGCCGTGCCCGACGGGCCGGTCCGGCTGCGCCCGTACGTCGACCTGCTCACCCTCGGCGCCGGGCTGCCGGTGATCGACGACCCGGACGAGGCCGCCCTGCTCGTCCGGGTCGCGCTCACCGACAGCATGCGGGTACGGCTGGACACCGACCTCACCGTCGGGGTGGTGCTCTCCGGCGGCCTGGACAGCTCGCTGGCCCTGCTGCACGCCACCCAGCTGCACCCGGACTGCGTGGCGGTCACCGTCGGCGCCCCGGGCAGCCCCGACGTGGCGTACGCCCGGCGGCTCGCCGCCGACCTGGGTGTGCCGCACGAGGTCATCGAGCTGCGCCCGCGCGACATCCGGCTGGCCGACGTGCGCGAGGCCATCCGGATCTCCGAGCTGACCGAGTACGGCGACATCATCAACGCCGTGGTCTCGGTGCCGATCTTCCGGCGGCTGCGGGAGCTGGGCGTCAAGGTGGTGCTCAGCGGCGACGGCTCGGACGAGCTGTTCGGCGGCTACCCGATGTACCACCAGGTCGGCCCGGAACGCTCCCGGCGGCTCTTCCTCCACAAGATCCGCAACCTGTGCCGCACCGAGCTGCAGCGGGTGGACCGCGCCAGCATGGGCCACGGCGTGGAGGCCCGGGTGCCCTTCCTCGACCTCAGCGTGGTGGAGCTGGCCATGCGGCTGCCGCTGGACCTCAAGCTGCGCGACGGACAGGAGAAGTGGATCGTCCGGCGGGCCTTCGCCGACCTGCTGCCCGACTACGTCCGGCGGCGGCCGAAGAACCCCATGTCGTACTCGTCCGGGCTGCACGAGCGGGCCCGGCTCTACAAGCCGCTCTTCGCCCGGCTGCACCGCTCCTTCGGCTACCAGCTGCTCGAACCGGTCCGGCGTGACTTCGACAGCGTGCTCACCCGGTGCGGCAACGACCTGGACCGGGCCATCGCCGACGGGCAGGCCCGCCCCGACTACACCGTGCTGGAGCACGCCCGGGACCTCGTCGGCGCGGCGAAGTGGAACGCCGTGCCGGTGGTCCGGCGCCTGGTCGGCCCGCGCGCCGTGCGGCGCGTCCCGTCCCGTCCGTGACCGCGGCCTCGCGCCCGCGAGGTCCGATGGCCGCCAGCCACCGGCCGCGTCCCGCGCCAGGCTGGACGCATGACGACGACGCGCATCAGGTACGCCATCCAGCCCGTGCCCGCCGAGGCGCTGGCCGACGTGCGGCGGACCGGCCGCGACGCCTCCGGCCAGCCGACCGAGCGGTGCTGCGCCGAGGGCGGCGAGCCACTGCGCTGCTGCCTCCGCGACGCCACCACGGGTGAGGCGCTGCTGCTCTTCGGGTACGCCCCGCCGCTGCCGCCCGGCCCCTACCGCGAGGTGGGGCCGATCTTCGCGCACGCGGCGGACTGCCCCGGCCCCGCCGACGTGACGGTGTACCCGGCCGACTGGCGGGGGCGACCGCAGGTGCTGCGGGCGTACGACCGGCGGGGCCGGATCGTCGGCGGCCGGCGGCACGACGGGGACGACCCGGAGACGGTCATCGCGGAGCTGCTGGCCGACCCCACGGTGGACCGCCTGCACAGCCGCAACGTGGTGTACGGCTGCTGGATGTTCACGGTGGTCCGCGGCTGAGCCGGGCGTGACCGGCGGCGACCGGGGTATCAGCCCGGCATGACCGGACTGGACGCGATCGTGGTGGGGCAGGTGGCGCGGGACCTCGTGCTGCGGGTGGACGAGGTGCCCGGCCCGTCCGGGACGGCCCCGGTGCGGTGCCGGCGGGAACTGCTCGGCGGCAAGGGCGCCAACCAGGCGGTCGGGTTGGCCCAGCTCGGCGTCCGGGTCGGGCTGCTCGGCGTGGTCGGCGAGGACGAGGTCGGTGACCGGTTGCTGGGCCGGGCCCGCAGCGACGGCATCGACGTGGCCCCGGTGCTGCGCCGGCCGGGGACGCCGAGCGCGCTCATCGTGGACGTGGTGGACGCCCGGGCCCGCTGGCGGTACCTGGAGGACATCCCCGAGGCGACCCTGCTCACCGAGGCGGACGTGACCGGCGCGGCCGGGGTGTTGCGGGCCGCCCGCGCGGTGGTCGTCCAGCTCCAGCAGCCGCTGCCGGCGGCCCTCGCGGCGGTGCGGCACGCCCGCGACGCCGTCCGGCTCGTGGTGCTCGACGGCGCGCCGGCCGACCCGGCCGGCGGGGCGGAGCTGCTGTCCCGGGCCGACGTGCTGCGGGCCGACGCGCGGGAGGCCGGCCTGTTGCTCGGCGGTGACCCGCCGAAGGACGCCGAGGCGGGGCTGGGCGCCGGCCGGGAGCTGGCCGCCCGGGGGCCGGCGCTGGTCGCGATCGAGGTGGCGGGGGAGGGAAACGCGTTCGTCTGGCCGGACGGGGAGCTGTTCGTGCCGCTGAGCGAGACGCCCACGGTGGACAGCACGGGGGCCGGCGACGCCTTCGTGGCCGCCGTCACGGCCGGCCTGCTCCGCGAGGATCCGTACCCCCGGATCGCCCGGTACGCGGTCGCGGCGGCCGGCGCGACCGTCGGCCACGCCGGGGGCCGGCCCGCCCTGACGCGGGAGGCGATCGAGGCGCAGCTGGCGCGGATCCCCGACCGCTGACGTCCCCCGTGGACAACCGTCGCCGCCTCTTCTAGCGTCGCGGGCATGCGGAGGACCCTGCTCGCCACCGGGCTCGCCCTGCTCCTCGTGACCACCGGCTGCGCCGAGGGCCGGCCGGCCGCCGCGCCAGCCGGGGCCGGCACGCCGAGCGCTTCCCGGCAGGACGCCGGCCAGGTCGAGCGGACCCTGGCCAGCCTGCGCCGGGTCGACGACCTGCCGCTGTACGAGATGACGTACGTCGGCGACTACGACCCCACCGTCGGCATCGCGGGCGCCCCGCAGGCGAGCCCCTTCGGCTGCTCCCTCTTCGCCGCGGGCGGCGACCGGAGCCGGCCGCTGTTCGCCCGCAACTTCGACTGGGACGCGAACCCGGCGCTGGTCCTGCGCACCGACCCGCCGGACGGCTACGCCTCGATCTCCCTGGTGGACGTCTCCTACCTGGGGGTCACGGCCGACCCGGCCGGCGACCGCCGGCTGCTGAACGCCCCGCTGCTGCCCTTCGACGGGATGAACGAGCGGGGCCTGGCCGTCGGGTTGGCCGCCGACGACGGCGCGACCGCCGAGCCGGTGCCCGGCCGGCCCACCGCCGGCTCGGTGCGCGTCCTGCGCCTGGTGCTGGACTCGGCCGCCACGGTGGACGAGGCGATCGCCGTGTTCGGGCGCTACAACCTGGACTTCGACGGCGGCCCGCCGCTGCACTACCTGATCGCCGACGCCACCGGGGCGTCCGCCGTGATCGAGTTCGTGGACGGCCGGATGCGGGCCGAGAAGGGCCGGGGCGCCTGGCAGGCGCTGACCAACGTGCCGGCCGTCGGGGTGGCCGACCGGGAGCTGCGCACCGACCACCGCTACGGGGTGCTGGCCGAGGCGCTGGGCCGGGCCGGCGGCGCGGTGGACGCCCCCGCCGCGCTGCGCCTGCTCGACGCCGTCCGGCAGCCGCACACCCGCTGGTCGGTGACCTACGGGCTGCGCACCGGCGAGGTGCGGCTGGTCACCGCGGGCGGCGGCGAGCGCGGCTACCGGCTGCCGATGAGCTGAACCGGGCCCGGCCCCACGAAGGGGGCCGGACCCGGCCGGCGGGTCACCAGCTCAGGTAACCCGTCTGGGTCTGCACGTTCAGCTCGGGCACCCGGAACAGCTGCGCCAGCCAGGTACGCGGGTCGCGCAGCTCCAGCACGTCCAGGCCCTTCTGGATGTCGCTGGAGTAGATGTGGCCGTTGTACCAGTAGGCCGACCAGGAGCCACCGGTGCGGAGCTGACCGGCGTCCAGGGGACCCCGCTCCCAGAAGGCGATCTCCTTGGGCTGCCGCGAGTTGGTGAAGTCCCAGACCGAGATGCCGCCCTGGTACCAGGCCTGGACCATGATGTCCCGGCCGGGCACCGGCACCAGCGAGCCGTTGTGCGCCACGCAGTTCTCGGTGTCGGCGTTGGCCCGGGGGATCTTGTAGTAACTGCGGAACGCCAGCCGGCGGTTGTCGCCGCGACCGGTGATGTCGTAGATGGCGTCCGCGCCGCGCTCGGGTCCGGTGGCCACGTTGCAGGTCGCGGCGCCACCGCCGCCCAGCTCGTCGGTGAACACGACCTTGGTGCCGGAGTTGTTGAAGGTCGCCGAGTGCCAGAAGGCGAAGTTCTCGGTGTCGCGGACCCGCTCGATCACCCGCGGCGCCTCCCGGTTGGCGATGTCGAGCAGGATGCCGTCGCCCATGCACGCGCCGGCCGCGATGTCCTTCGCCGCGTACGCGGTGATGTCGTGGCAGCCGGTGGTGGCCGACTTCTCACCCGGGATGCCCGGGTAGCCGCCGTCCGGGAACAGGTTCGGGGTGGCCACCACGGCCGCGTCGGTCGGCGACCGCAGCGGCACCTTCACGATGGAGATCGAGTCGTGCGGCGGCTGGCAGTCCGGGAACTCGGCCCGCGGGCTGTACGACGAGACGTACAGGTAGACGGTCCTGCGGTCCTTGCCCGGCACCAGGGTGTGGGTGTGCGAGCCGCAGGCGGTCTCCACCGACTTGACGTAGCGGGGGCTGCGCTTGTCCCTGATGTCGAAGATCTTGATGCCCTCCCACGACCCCGCCTCGGAGGCGGGTTGGGCGACGCTGCTGCAGGAGTCGTCGCTGCGGGACGAGTCGGTGGACAGGAACAACAGGTCACCGTGGACGGAGACGTCGTTCTGGGAGCCCGGGCAGAGCACCTGGGACACGACGGTGGGCGCCCTCGGCCGGGAGACGTCGTAGACGACGAAGCCGTCGTAGTTGCCGACGAACGCGTACCGGCCCTGGAATGCGATGTCGGTGCCGAACGCCGCGGAGGTGTCGAACGGCGCCTGCTTCGGCAGGTTGGCGACCTGGCGCAGGTTGGGGCTGCTGGAGATCTCGTCAACCCCGGGGACGGCGTTGTCCACGGTGGCCGGTGCGGCCTGCGCCCGGGAGACCTCCTGGGCGCTGCTGGGCGGGGCGGTGACGACGCCGGCGACGAGCAGGCCGGCGGCGGCAAGACTGACGATCCGGGTTCGGGACGTGCGGATGCTGATCATCGGCGGCACCCTCCGAAAGGGGATGATGATTTTCCACACCTTACCGGTCGGTGACATTCATCAATGTGATGCCGGTCACATTCAGGCAGGATTGTCTATGGATAGGATCGCTCTCACCTCGACCGGAGGGAGTGTCGTATGACCGGCCGGCAGGGACGTGTCTGGCTCGCCGTCACAGCGCTGGCGGTGCTCCTGGTCGTGGCCGGCGTGGCGCTGGCGTGGCCGGGGGACGACCGCCCCACGGCCGCTCCGTCCGCCACCACCACTGCCGCGCCACCGGTCGACGCGCCGCCCGTCGTCGTGCCCGGCCGGCCGGGGGAGTCGGCGGCCACCCGCGCCGCCCAGGAGGTCCGCGACGCCGCACCGCCCCGCTACAACGGCCTCGACGTCTGGTACGTCCGGATGATGATCCCGCACCACCAGCAGGCGCTGGAGATGGCGGCCCTCGCCCCCGACCGGGCCGCCGACCCCCGGGTACGCGCCGTCGCCGACCGCATCCGGGCCGCCCAGGGGCCCGAGATCGGGGTGCTGCGCGGCTGGCTCGGGACCCGCGGGCTGCCCGCCGAGGTCCCCGGTCACGACCACGCCACGATGCGCGGGATGCAGTCCGCCGTGGCCATCCGGCAGCTCGCCGCCGCCCGGGGCGCGGAGTTCGACCGCCTCTTCGTGCGGATGATGACCGCGCACCACGAGGGCGCGGTCGTCATGTCCACCGACCTGCTCAAGGTCGGCGCGGACCAGACCCTCCAGGAGTTCGCCAACGCCGTCGCCGTCGAGCAGTCCGCCGAGATCACCCGCCTCCGCGAGCTGATCGCCCCCTGAGCCTTCGGGCAGTCGGGCGTCGCGCCAGATCCGGGTAGGCGCGAACTGGCGGTCCTCCTCGCTGAGCATGGTGTCGCCGCAGTCGACGGCGGTCGGCCCAGCGGCTCGCGCACCGCGACGGCCCTCGTGACCGGGTGAGGATCGACCGGTCGAGCAGCCCGTACCCTGGGTGACCGTGGAGCGCATCGTCTTCGGCCGCCCGCTGCGCAGCGTCGCGTTCGACGTCGCCGTCTCCGGGCTGGTGGCCCTCTTCGCCGTCCTGGGGATCTTCGCCGAGAACGGCGGCGTCGCGGAAACCGCCGTCGGCCTGCTGATGGCGCTGGTCCTGCTGTTCCGGCGGACCCACCCGTCGGCGGTGGCGGCCGGGGTGGCCGTGCTCGCGCTGCTCCAGGTGGTCGTCGGTTGGGGCCCGCTGGCCTACGACATCGGCGTGCTCATCGCCCTCTACAGCGTGGTCAAGTACGCCGACCGGCTGCGCGACGGCGTCCTGGCCGGGATCGTCGCCGCGATCGGCGTGCTGCTCGCCGCCGCCCAGATGCCCGGGGCGGCGCCCTGGTGGGCCGGCGCGCTCTACTACGGCCTGGTCACCGGCGCGGTGTGGCTCGTCGGGCTGAACGTGCGGACCCGCCGGCTCTACGTGGTGAGCCTGGAGGAGCGGGCCACCACGCTGGAACGCGAGCGGGAGGCCGAGGCGCGGGCGGCGGTCGCCGAGGAGCGCACCCGGATCGCCCGCGAGCTGCACGACGTCGTCGCGCACAGCATGGCCGTGATGATCGTGCAGGCCGATGGGGTGCGGTTCACCATCGACCGCGACCCCGAAACGGCGCGGGAGGCGGCGAAGGTGGTGGCGGACACCGGCCGGCAGGCGCTGGAGGAGATGCGGCGCCTCGTGGGCGTACTCCGGGAACCGAGCCGCCCGGATCCGGCGGCCGCCCCCGACGCCGCTCTCGACGCGGAGCCGGCGCACCGGCGGCCGGCCCTCGTCGAGCTGCCCGACCTGCTGGACCGCTTCCGCGCCGCCGGCCTGCGGATCACCGACACCGCCACCGGCACGCCGGTCGCCCTGCCGCCCGGCCTGGAGCTGACCGTCTACCGGGTGGTGCAGGAGAGCCTCACCAACGCGCTCAAGCACGCCGGCGTGGGCGCGGCGGTCGAGCTGCGCCTCGACTGGTCCGCGGACGCCGTCGTGGTCCGGGCGGTCGACGACGGCCGCGGCCGTCCGGTGGTGCGCCCGGCGCCGTCCGGCGGGCACGGCCTGGTCGGCATGCGCGAGCGGGTCGGGGTGTACGACGGCAGCCTCGCCGCCGGCCCCACGCTGGGTGGGGGCTGGCGGGTCGAGGCGCGGCTACCGCTACCGTCGGCGTCGGGCACCGAGGAAGGGAAGGCGGCGGCATGACCGTCCGGGTGGTGATCGTCGACGACCAGGCGCTGGTGCGCGCGGGCTTTCGGATGGTGCTCGACTCCCAGCCCGACCTGGCGGTGGTCGGCGAGGCCATCGACGGCGCGGACGCGCTGCGGGTGCTGGACCGGGTCGAGGCCGACGTGGTGGTGATGGACCTGCGGATGCCGACCATGGACGGCGTGGAGGCGACGAAGCGGATCTGCGCCCGGCCGGCCGAGCGCCGCCCCCGGGTGCTGGTGCTCACCACCTTCGACACCGAGGCCGACGCGTTCGCCGCGCTGCGCGCCGGGGCCAGCGGTTTCCTGCTCAAGAACGTGCCGCCGGAGGATCTGCTCGCTGCCATCCGGGTGGTCGCCGAGGGCGACTCGGTGGTGGCCCCGTCGATCACCCGGCGGCTGCTCGACCGGTTCGCCGGGCAGCTCGGGCCGGCGCCCACCGAGGATCCGCGGCTGGCCCAGCTCACCGAGCGGGAGCGGGAGGTGCTGCTGCTCGTCGCGCAGGGGCTCTCCAACGCCGAGATCGCCGCGCGGGTGCACGTGGCCGAGGCGACCGTGAAGACCCACGTCGGCCGGATCCTGGCGAAGCTCCAGATCCGCGACCGGGTCCAGGCCGTGGTGCTGGCGTACGAGAGCGGGCTGGTCACCCCGGGCGGCTGACCCCGCGTACGACCTGGGTCGTACGGGTCCGCCCGGTCGGGGACGACCACCGGCGTACCGAGGTCGAGCGCGCAGGTGGAGATCAACGGCAGGGTGCCGCGCATAGCGTCGGAAGGGTCTTCAGGACCCGGCCCGACAGGAGCACCACGTTGTCCGCAACCACCACCACCGGCGTCGCCGTCACCGCCCGTGAGCTGCGCAAGGAGTACGGCACCGGGCTGTCCCGGGTCGTCGCCCTCGACGGCGTCGACCTCGACCTGGCCGCCGCCCGGTTCACCGCCGTCATGGGACCGTCCGGCTCCGGCAAGTCCACCCTGCTGCACTGCCTCGCCGGCCTGGACCGGCCGTCCGCCGGCAGCGTGCGCATCGGCGACGCCGACCTCGCCCGACTGGACGACCGCCGGTTGACCCGGCTGCGCCGGGACCGGATCGGCTTCGTCTTCCAGAAGTTCAACCTGCTGCCCACCCTCACCGCCGAGGAGAACATCGTGCTGCCGCTGGCCATCGCCGGCCGGCGGCCCGACCCGGAGTGGCTCCGCCAGGTGGTGACCGCGGTGGGCCTCGCCGACCGTCTCCGGCACCGGCCCGCCGAGCTCTCCGGCGGCCAGCAGCAGCGGGTCGCCGTGGCCCGGGCCCTGGTCACCCGACCCTGGGTGATCTTCGCGGACGAACCCACCGGCAACCTGGACTCGCGTTCCGGCGCGGAGGTCCTGCGGCTGCTCCGCGAGGCGGTGGACACCCTCGGCCAGACCGTGGTCATGGTGACCCACGACCCGAAGGCCGCCGCCCACGCCGACCGGGTGATCTTCCTCGCCGACGGCCGGCTGGTCGACGAACTGCACGCCCCGACCGCCGGCCAGGTCCTCGACGCGCTCACCCGGCTCGAGGCCGGCGCGACGCCGGTGGGGCGGTGACCGGCATGCTGCGCCTCACCCTGCGCCAGATCCGCGCCGACGGGCTGCGCCTGCTGCTCTCCTCGCTGGCGATCGTCCTGGGCGTCGCCTTCGTGGCCGGCACCCTGATGCTCACCGACGGCATGCGCGCCGGGGCGTACGAGCGGGCCGGCGCCTTCGACCGGCACACCGACCTGGCCGCGTACGCCGGCAAGGCCCCGCTGCCCCCGTCCCTGGTCGACCGGGTGCGCGCGGTCGACGGGGTGGCCGCCGCCGAGGGGGAATTGACCGGCACCGCCGGTGTGGTGGGCGCCGACGGGCGGCCGGTGCTCGGCTACGCCGTGCTCGCCGCGATCCCCACCGACCCGGCCCTCCAGTCGTACGACGTCGTCGCCGGGCGGCTGCCGCAGCGGGCCGGCGAGCTGGTGCTCGACGAGGAGACCGTCGCCGACCAGCACTTCGCCCTCGGCAGCCCGGTGCGGGTCGGCGGGAACGGCGGGCCGGCCCGCCCGTACACCCTGGTCGGCACCGTCGACGTGGCCGGCAGCTCGCGCGACGTGGGCGGCCCCTTCATCGGCCTGGCCGGCCCGGACGCCCTCGCGGTGGGTGGGGAGCGCGGCTACGGCCGGATCATGGTGGCCGCGCGGCCCGGCGTGGACCGCGCGGTGCTCGCCGACCGGGTCCGCGCGGCGGTCGGGCCGGCAGTCGCGGTCCGGGACCGCGCGGAGATCCTCGACGAGGCCGTCGCGGACGCGGTCCGCGACCGGCGGCAGTTCGAGCTGTTCCTGGGCACCTTCGCCGCGGTGGCGGTGGTGGTGGCCGGCTTCGTGATCGCCAACACCTTCGCCATCGTGCTCGCCCAGCGGTCGCGGCGGACCGCGCTGCTGCGGCTCGTCGGCGCCAGCCGGGGGCAGGTCTACCGGGCGGCCCTCGGCGAGGCGGCGCTCACCGGGCTGCTCGCCTCGGCCGCCGGGGTGCTGGCCGGGGTGGGCCTGGCCGCGGGCCTCGGCGTGCTGCTGTCCACCCTCGACGCACCGGTCGCCGGCGCGGTCACCGTCACCGCCCGGACGGTGCTGCTCTCCCTCGGCCTCGGGACGCTGCTGACCGTGGTGGCCGCCGCCGTGCCGGCCTGGCAGGGCACCCGGGTCGCGCCGGTGGCCGCGCTGACCGACGCCGCCGTGCAGCCCGCCGGGCGGGCCGGCCGGGTCCGGCTCGCGGCCGGAGCGCTGGTCCTCGCCGCCGGGGTGGCCGCCCTGGTCGGCGCCGGGGCCCTCGGCCAGGTGCCGCTGGTCGCCGCCGGTGGGGTGCTGGCCTTCCTGGGCATCGTGCTGTTCGGCCCGGTGCTGGTGCCGGCCCTGGTCCGGGTGCTGGGCCTGCCGGCCCGCCGGCTCCTCGGCGTCCCGGCCGCGCTGGCCGTGGCGAACGCCGTGCGCAACCCGCGCCGGGTGGCGGCCACCGCCACCGCCATGGTCATCGGCATCGGCCTGGTCTCCGCGTTCGTGGTCGGCGCGGGCAGCGCGAAGGCGGGCATCGAGCGTGCCGTGGACGCGCAGATCGGGGTGGACTTCGTGGTCACCGGGATCGGCGGGGACCTGCCGGCGCCGCTGGCCGGTGAGTTGGCCGCCCGGCCGGAGCTGGGCGTGGTGCACGAGCAGCGCAGCCGGGTGGTCGACGGGATCGAGGTGCGGGCCGCCCATCCGGCGCTGGTCCGCCGGACGCTGTCCGCCGTGGACGCCGGGGACCCGGCCGCCCTCGGTCCGGGCGCGGTGCTGGTGCACCGTGAGCTGGCCGCGGCGCGCGGCTGGTCGGTCGGCAGCACCGTCCCGCTCGCCGGCCGCTCGTTCCGGGTGGCCGCCGTGGTGGCCGACGACACCCCGGCCCTCGCCGGCAGCGCGGTGCCCGCCGGGCACGTGGTGGACCTCGCCGACGCCGACTTCGCCCGCCTCTTCCCGGCCGAGCGTGGCTACCTCGCCGAGGTTGACCCCGCCGACGGGGTTTCCACCGACGCCGCCCGGGCCGCCGTCGAGTCGGTGCTCACCCGCTATCCGACGGTCAACCTGCTCGACCAGGCGGCCTACAAGAAGATGCTCACCGGCACGGTGGACCTGGTGCTCGGCTTCGTCACCGCGCTGCTCGGCCTGGCCGTGGTGATCGCGCTGGTCGGCGTGGCCAACACGCTCACCCTCTCGGTGGTGGAGCGGACCCGGGAGAACGCGGTGCTGCGCGCCGTGGGCCTGACCCGCGGCGGGATGCGGGCCGTGCTCGCCGTCGAGGCGGTGCTCACCGCGCTGGTCGGCACGCTGCTCGGCGTCGCCCTGGGCACCGGGGTGGCCGCCGGCGGGATGGCCGTGCTGGCCCGCATCGGCGGGGACTTCACCCTGGTGCTGCCCTGGGGACGGCTCGGCCTCATCGTCGCGGTGGCGGTGGTCGCCGCGCTGGCCGCCTCGATCCTGCCGGCCCGGCGGGCGCTGTCCCGTCCGGTGGTGGCGGCCCTCGGCGCGGAGTGAGCCCCGGGCGGCCAAGACGCGTCGAGCCGGCCCCGCGAGAACCGCGGGGGCGGGGGGACCGGCGGCGGGGGCCCCCGGCCGGGGCGGGGGGGGGGCGGGGGGTTTGTGTTGGCGTTGCGCTTTTGGGTGTGCGCGGTGCGGTGCGGGGGCCGCGCGCCGGCGGGGGGCGTCCGCGCGCGCGGCCCCCCCGCCCCCCCCCGCCG
>NZ_JBEXGL010000035.1:0-47362 GCF_040607315.1 Micromonospora sp. NPDC005305
GGAACGGTCACCCCCTCGACCGAACCCGCACCAGCCACCTCGCCCGACTCGCCCTGGCCGCATGAACCAGGCAATAAGCCAGCAGGATCCAACTGCCTGCGCAGTTCGAAGAAGCCGGCGTCGGCGACGTGCCGGGCCAGTCGCCGGTTGGCCAGCATGCCCGCGACGTTGAGGTCTTCGACCACGATTGTGCCGTGCTCGCGGGCGAGTCGGGTGGTGAGCTTGTGCAGACCGTCCCGGCGCAGGTTCGCCACCCGCGCGTGCGCCCGCGCGAGCCGCTGCTGGGTGCGCCGCCACCGGTTCGACGGGCGCTGCCCGGTACGCCGGTCCGGGCCGACCTTACGGGACAGGGCACGCCCCAACGACCGCAACCGGTGCTGAGCGCCGCCCAGGTGGCGCGGGTTGGGCACAAACTCACCGGTCGACAGCACCGCCAGATGTGCGATCCCCACATCCACGCCGACCAGGGACTCCGGTCGGGCCGCTCGCCGCTCGGGGCGCTCGACCTCCACCGTGAACGCCACGTGCCAGCGGCCACCGTCACGACGTACCGTCGCCGACATGATCCGGGCCGTACCCGCCTCCACGCGTCGGGCGAGTTTGCGGGCGGACTCGTGCAGCTTCAACCGGCCCAGCCGGGGCAGCACGACATGTTTGCGGTCCGGATCCACCCGGATCACACCGGTCGTGAACCGCACCGACGGCACCGCCCGACGACGAGACTTGAAACGAGGAAACCCGACCGACCGGCCGGCCCGCGTGCCCGACCTGGACTCCGCCCAGTTCTTCAAACCCCGAGCCAGGGAGTCCAGACCAGTGTTGTACGCCTCCTTCGAACACTCCCGCCACCAAGGAGCCACCTCACCCTTGGCTGCGTTCCACGCCCGCCGCAACGCCGCCAACGACCAGCCCAGCGCCGCAGTCAGCTGATCCTCCGGCACACCGTAGGAACGCTCCGCCGCCCGCTGATCCATCACGGCCTTCACCCGAGCCAAAGCCCAGTTGTAAGCCACACGAGCGGCCCCGGCATGAGCAAGCACCAGCCGCTCCTGGCCCGCAGTGAGATCTAAAGCGAACCGGTACGCCTGGACCGTCTTCACACCAGACCGTCCGTACCCGCCGCTCCCGCGATCGCCTTACGGGCACCGTCCGCCCCGCCCCGGCCACCACAGCTCACCCAAACACGATAGGACCCACAGGGCGCAAGAGATGCCTGACACGCCACCATCTGACCGCCCCAACGAGCCGGGTCGTAAGGTTGGCACGCGACTTCGACGAGGAAGTGAGGGCAGCGTGGGCGAGTTCGTCAGGCTGGAAGTGAAGGACGGCATCGGCACCATCCGGCTGGAGCGGCCGCCGATGAACGCGCTCAACACCCAGGTGCAGGAGGAGTTGCGCGCCGCCGCCGCGGCGGCCACCGCCGACGCCGAGGTCCGGGCGGTCATCGTGTACGGCGGCGAGAAGGTCTTCGCGGCCGGCGCGGACATCAAGGAGATGGCCGACATGTCCTACGTGGACATGGCCGGCCGGGCCGCCGACCTGTCCAGCGCCCTGGGCGCCATCGCCCGGATCCCCAAGCCGGTGGTCGCCGCGATCACCGGGTACGCCCTGGGCGGCGGCTGCGAGCTGGCCCTGGCCTGTGACTGGCGGATCGTGGCCGAGGACGCGAAGCTCGGCCAGCCGGAGATCAAGCTGGGCATCATCCCGGGTGCCGGCGGCACGCAGCGGCTGGCCCGCCTCGTCGGCCCGGCCCGCGCCAAGGACCTCATCATGACCGGCCGGATGGTCGACGCCGAGGAGGCGCTGCGGATCGGCCTGGCCGACCGGGTGGTCCCGGCCGCCGAGGTCTACGAGGCCGCGGTCGCCTACGTGAAGCCGTACCTGACCGGCCCGGTGCAGGCGCTGCGGGCGGCCAAGCTGGCCGTCGACGGCGGCCTGGACATGGACCTCAACTCGGGCCTGGCCTGGGAGAGCCAGCTCTTCGCGGCGCTGTTCGCCACCGACGACCGGCGCGAGGGCATGGCCGCGTTCGTCGAGAAGCGCAAGCCGGGCTTCACCGGCCGCTGAACCGCCGGTCCGGGTCGGCGGCCCACCGCCGCCGACCCGAGAGCGGTTCACATCCCGCTTACCGGCCAGTAGCGTGTGACTCCGGTCATGACGAAGGGAAGTGGCGATGACGGAACGGGTCGAGGGGCACGGCGGCGAGCTGGCCCTCGCGGCGCTGCGCGCGCACGGAGTACGGGAGATGTTCACCCTCTCCGGCGGGCACGTCTTTCCGCTCTACGACGCCGCGCACGGGACCGGCTTCCCGATCTACGACGTCCGGCACGAGCAGTCCGCCGTCTTCGCCGCCGAGGCGGTGGCGAAGCTCCAGCGCCGGCCCGGCCTGGCCGTGCTCACCGCCGGCCCCGGCGTCACCAACGGCGTCTCCGGCCTGACCAGCGCCTTCTTCAACGCCTCGCCGGTGCTGGTGCTCGGCGGGCGGGCCCCGCAGTTCCGCTGGGGCTCCGGCAGCCTCCAGGAGATGGACCACCTGCCGCTCGTCGCCCCGGTCACCAAGCACGCCGAGACGGTGTTCAGCGCCGACGACATCCCGCGCGCGGTCACCGCGGCCCTCACCGCCGCGCTCACCCCGCACCGCGGCCCGGCCTTCCTCGACTTCCCCCTGGAGGCGGTCTTCTCGGTCGGCGACGCGGACCTGCCGGCGGTCACCCCGCCCGCCCCGATCGAGGCCGACCCGGACGAGGTCGCGAAGGCCGCCGCCCTGATCGCCGCCGCGTCCCGGCCGGTGCTCATCGCGGGCTCCGACGTGTACGCGGGCGACGCCGTCGAGGCGCTGCGGGCCGCCGCCGAGTCCCTCCAGGTGCCCGTGTTCACCAACGGCATGGGCCGCGGCGCGCTGCCGCCGGAGCACCCGCTCGCCTTCGCCAAGGCCCGCCGGGTCGCCCTCAGGGGCGCCGACGTGGTCGTGGTGGTCGGTACCCCGCTCGACTTCCGGCTGGGCTTCGGCGACTTCGGCGAGGCGCGGGTGGTGCACGTCGTGGACGCGCCCAGCCAGCGCGCCGGGCACGTCCAGCCGGCCGCCGCGCCCGCCGGTGACCTGCGGCTGATCCTCACCGGGTTCGCCGAGCACCCCGGTCACCGGGCCGACCACGCCGACTGGATCGCCCAGCTGCGCACGGCCGAGGACGCCGTGAGGGCGCGCGACGCGGAGGAGATGGCCGCCGAGACCGACCCGATCCGCCCGGCCCGGGTCTACGGCGAGCTGCGCAAGGTGCTCGCCCCCGACGCGATCACCATCGGCGACGGCGGTGACTTCGTCTCGTACGCCGGGAAGTACCTGGAGCCCTCCCAGCCGGGCACCTGGCTCGACCCCGGCCCGTACGGCTGCCTGGGCACCGGGATGGGCTACGCCATGGGGGCCCGGGTCAGTCACCCCGACCGGCAGATCTGCGTGCTCATGGGCGACGGCGCGGCCGGCTTCTCGCTGATGGACGTGGAGTCCCTGGCCCGCCAGCGGCTCCCCGTGGTGATCGTGGTCGGCAACAACGGCATCTGGGGCTTGGAGAAGCACCCGATGCGGGCCATGTACGGCTACGACGTGGCCGCCGACCTCCAGCCCGGGCTGCGCTACGACAAGGTGGTCGAGGCGCTCGGCGGCGCGGGCGAGACGGTGGAGAAGGCCGCCGACCTGGGTCCGGCCCTGGCGCGCGCCTTCGACGCCGGCGTGCCGTACCTGGTCAACGTGCTGACCGACCCGTCCGACGCGTACCCCCGGTCGTCGAACCTGGCCTGACCTCGACGCCGCGACCGCCGTCGCCCGGGTGACCGGCGACGGCGGTCGCGTCGTTGCGCCCGGAGGCGAAAATCAGCGGTCTGTCAGCGCTTGTCGCCGTAGCGTCAGCGCCGTCGCTCAGACCTCCGGCCGGTCCCGGTCGTCCTGCCCTCGGCGCAGCTCTTCCTCACGCCGGCGCAGGTCCTCCTCCCAGCGGCGGAGGCGTTCCTGGTCGTCGGCCCGCTTGCGCTCGGCGAGCGACGAGAGGAACTCGGGGTCGTCGTCCGGCGCGACCGGGCGGGGGCGGTGCTGCTCGGAGAAGCCGTTCCCCACGGGCCAGGCGGTGCGCGTCCGCCGGGCGCCGGCCTCCCGGCCGGCCACGAACCAGGCGATGGAGCCGACCAGCGGGAAGAACAGGATGATCAGCACCCAGGCGACCCGGGGCAGCGCGCGGATCTCGCCCTCCTCGGCGGAGAGGCAGCTGATCAGGGCGCAGACGGCAAGCACGAGCTGGGCCAGGAAGAGCAGCCCGTAGAGGCGAACCATGCCGGACATCATGGCGCACCGGGGACGCTCAGCGCAGCCCGCGCAGGACGTGCACCACCCCCAGCGCCGCCAGCCCGGCCGCGGCCAGCGCGGTGAGCGGGATCGACCAGCGCTCCGGCCGCCGCGGCCCGGCGCCGGTGGCCCGCCGCCAGTCGACCAGCAGGACGCCCAGCCAGGTGACCACGGCCAGCCCGGCCAGCAGCGCGTCGACCGTGCGCCCGGTGAACGCCAGCCGGAGTTCCAGCACCAGGATCACGGTGACCGCGAGCAGCGTCCGCCGCCAGGCCAGCCGGGTGCGTTCCGGTTGCAGCCCCGGGTCCCGCCTCACCCGAGGCCCCGGACCAGCAGGGCGACCACCAGCAGCAGCGCGCCGAGCGCGACCACGAGGGCCAGGACGGCCGGGAAGCGGGACCCGGGCAGCTCCTCGTCCAGCCGGATGGCCCGCTCGGTGCGGGCCCAGTGGTCCACCGCCCGGACCGCGACCGTGGCGCCGAGCAGCAGCAGCGCGACGGCGATCACCTCGCGCAGGTGGGCCAGGGGGAGCCGGGGGAGGAACTGCGCGGCGGCCAGCCCGCCGGCGATCAACGCGAGCCCGGTGCGGAGCCAGGCCAGGAAGGTCCGCTCGTTGGCCAGCGAGAAGCGGTAGTCCGGCCTGCTGCCGACCGACCGCAGCTCACGCGGGTCGAACCAGCCCCTGATCGCCTCCCACACGACGTCGATTATCCGCTTTGCCCGGTGCCTAGCCTGAAGGGATGACCGATCTTGACTCGCGGAGCCTGCGCGACGCCTACGACACCCAGATCCGCCCCGAGCTTCCGGACCCGGTGCCGGCCGGGGTGACCATCGACCGGGATGGTCCGCTGTTCCGCGTCCTCAACCTGGACCGGGGCGGCTTCCTCACCTACCGCACCCTGGACGGGCTGGCCGGCGCCGAGCTGGACGCGCTGATCGCCCGGCAGGTGGAGTTCTTCCGCGCCCGGGGCGAGTCGGTCGAGTGGAAGCTCACCGGGCACGACGAGCCGGCCGACCTGGGCGACCGGCTGCGCGCCGCCGGCTTCGTGCCGGAGGAGCTGGAGACCGTCGTGGTCGGCCCGGTCGCGGCCCTGGCGGCCGCCGTTCCGACGCCGCCCGAGGGGGTACGCCTGCGCGAGGTCACCAGCCACGAGGACCTGGAGCGGATCGCCGCCATGGAACAGGCGGTCTGGCAGGAGGACCGGAGTCACCTGGTGACCGGGCTGGCGCGGGAGATCGAGGCCGACGCGCAGTCGATCACGATCGTGGTGGCCGAGGCGGGCGACACCGTGGTCAGCGCCGGTTGGGTGCGCTACCTGCGGGGCACCGGCTTCGCCACGCTGTGGGGCGGCTCGACGCTGCCGGAGTGGCGGCGCAAGGGCGTCTACCGGGCGCTGGTGGCGTACCGGGCGCGGCTGGCCGAGCAGCGCGGCAAGACCCTCGTGCAGGTGGACTGCTCGCCGGACAGCCGGCCGATCCTGGAGCGGCTCGGTCTCGTTGCGGTCACCACGACCACCCCGTACGTCTACACTCCGTGATCATGGAGCGGTTGACGGCGGACGAGCAGCTCACCCTCAAGACGGGAGCCTTCGGGGCCGTCTTCCTGGTCTCCAACGCGGTGCCCGGGATGCTCGCCATGGTGCGGGAGAGCATGGCCGCCTCCGGCGCCCTCGCCGACGCCAGCGGGGTGGTCAAGGAGGCCCTCACCACGGGTCCGTTGCCGCAGCTGCCCCGGGACTCGGCGCTGGAGATCGAGGCGACCGTGCTGCCGGCGCTGGGCCGGGCGGTGGAGATCCTGCGGACCAAGTCACCGGGGGATGTCGAGGCGTACCGGTCGGTGGTGCTGGCCGCCGCGGACCGGGTGGCGCAGGCCCACCGGGGTGTGACGCCGGCCGAGGCGGCGGTGATCGACAAGATCAGGCATGCGCTGGCCGAGCCGGCGTGATCGGCTGGGCGGACCAGAGCGCGCGCACGCTGGCCCGCACGCAGCGGTCGCGGACGCGGCCGCAGGCGCAGCGGTAGGTCTCCGGGAGCATGCGGCGGCAGGCTCGGCGGGCGGTCCGGGGGCCGTCCGCCGCGTCCCGCCGTCCCGCCGAAACGTTCTTTTCCGGCATATCCGTCACCTCCCTGTTTCGGGAGCTTACCCGCCGCGACGGAGCCCGGTGAGCTGTGTCACTCTGAGGCACCGGGGAGCGGATGCTACTTGCGGGTAACATAACCGCCGTGGGCAACTGCACAGCTCCCCGCGGTTGACCGAACGTTAAGTCACGCGCAAGGCTGCGCCCGTGACCGGGCGAGTGATCGCTACACCAAACAGGAGGGTCGTCGAAGCGCGATGAACATCGTCGTACTCGTCAAGCAGGTGCCCGATTCGGGCGCGGACCGCAACCTGCGTCCTGACGACAACACCGTCGACCGCGGTTCGGCGAACAACGTCATCAACGAGATGGACGAGTACGCCATCGAGGAGGCGTTGAAGATCAAGGAGGCGCACGGCGGCGAGGTCACCATCCTGACCATGGGTCCGGACCGGGCGACCGAGTCGATCCGCAAGGCGCTCTCCATGGGGCCGGACAAGGCCGTGCACGTGGTGGACGACGCCCTGCACGGGTCCTGCGCCGTGACCACCTCGAAGGTGCTCGCCGCCGCCCTGGGGCAGCTCAACGCCGACCTGGTCATCTGCGGCGCCGAGTCGACCGACGGCCGGGTCCAGGTCATGCCGCACATGATCGCCGAGCGGCTGGGCGTGGCCGCCCTGACCGGCGCGCGCAAGCTCACCGTCGACGGCGGCACCCTGACCGTCGAGCGGCAGACCGAGGAGGGCTACGAGGTGGTCACCGCCTCGACCCCGGCCGTCGTCTCCGTCTGGGACACCATCAACGAGCCGCGCTACCCCTCCTTCAAGGGCATCATGGCCGCCAAGAAGAAGCCGGTGCAGACGCTCTCCCTCGGTGACCTGGGCGTCGCTCCCTCCGAGGTGGGCTTCGACGGCGCCACCAGCGCCGTGCTCGAGCACACCAAGCGCCCGCCGCGTTCCGGCGGCGCGAAGATCACCGACGAGGGCGAGGGCGGCGTGAAGCTGGTCGAGTTCCTCGCCACCGAGAAGTTCGTGTGAGAGGTCTGGACATGTCTGAGGTTCTCGTCGTCGTCGAAGCCACCAAGGAATTCGGCGTCAAGAAGGTCACCCTGGAGATGCTCACCCTCGCCCGCGAGCTGGGCACCCCGAGCGCGGTCGTGCTCGGTGGCGCCGGCGCCGCCGAGGCGCTGAGCGCCAAGCTGGGCGAGTACGGCGCGGAGAAGATCTACGCCGCCGAGGGCGAGGAGATCGACGGCTACCTGGTGGCTCCGAAGGCCACCGTGCTGGCCGAGCTGGTCGGGCGGGTGCAGCCGGCCGCCGTGCTGCTCGCCTCGTCCCAGGAGGGCAAGGAGGTCGCCGCCCGCCTGGCCGTCAAGCTGGAGAACGGCATCCTGACCGACGTGGTGGGCCTGGCCGCCGACGGCACGGCCACCCAGGTCGCCTTCGCCGGCTCCACCATCGTCAAGTCCAAGGTCACCAAGGGCCTGCCGCTGGTCACCGTCCGGCCCAACTCGCTCAACCCGGCGCCGGCCGCGGCCACGCCGGCCGTCGAGCAGCTCACCGTGTCGGTCTCCGACGCGGACAAGCTGGCCAAGGTCGTCGAGCGGGTGGCCGAGCAGAAGGGCTCCCGCCCGGAGCTCACCGAGGCGTCGGTCGTCGTCTCCGGCGGTCGCGGCGTCGGCAACGCCGACAACTTCAAGCTGGTCGAGGAGCTGGCCGACCTGCTCGGCGGCGCGGTCGGCGCGTCCCGGGCCGCGGTCGACTCCGGCTTCTACCCCCACCAGTTCCAGGTGGGCCAGACCGGCAAGACCGTCTCCCCGCAGCTCTACGTCGCGCTGGGCATCTCCGGCGCGATCCAGCACCGGGCCGGCATGCAGACCTCGAAGACCATCGTCGCGGTGAACAAGGACGCCGAGGCGCCGATCTTCGAGCTGGCCGACTTCGGCGTGGTCGGTGACCTGTTCAAGGTCGTCCCGCAGGCCGCCGAGGAGATCCGCAAGCGCAAGTGACCCCGTCACGACACGAGCCGCCGTCCGGTGATCCGGGCGGCGGCTCGCTGTGTCGCGGCCCCTTCCATGCGGTGGAAGGGAGCTGATCGGCGGGCCGGGGAGCTGAGCCGGCCCGCCGATCAGCCCGTCAGGGTGCCCCTCAGCAGACTGTCGCCGGAGTGGGCGGGCTTGTCGTCGAACTGTTCGGCGGAGACGTCGACCACCGAGTAGGTCCGGAGGTCCACGTTCGCGGGCATCGGCAGCACCTCGTCTCCCGACGCCTTGCTCAGGGTACCCAAGGAGAACATCCGCATCGTTCGGGGATCGATCAGCCAGACCTCGTAGTACCCCGGAACGCTCGGGAGATTCGCCACGTGCAGATGCAGTTGCCTGCCGCCGAGGACCCGGGCGTCACCCGAGGCGTCCTTCGGCGTCGACCCGAACGCGGCCAGCGGCGCGCTGGCCAGCACCGTCGGCTGTGGCGCCGGCTCGTCACCGCCGCCCAGCACGGCGGCGGTGCCCACCACGCCGATCAGGGCGGCGGCCGCGGCGGTGACCGCGGTGGTGGCCCAGCGCGGCCAGCGGCGGCCCCGGCGGCGGGGGCGCTCGGCCGGCGCCGGTGGATCGGCGGGATCGGCCGGCCGGGGTACGCGCCGGCCGGTCCGCGCGGGCAGTTCCTCGGCCGCCCGCACCTCGGCGGCGATGCCCTGCCAGACGTGCTCCGGCGGGTCGGGCAGGTCGCCCAGGCCCTGGCTGCCGGCGCCCAGCCCGGCGACGTGCCGGAGCGACGCGATCTCGTTGCGGCAGTGCGCGCAGGTGTCGAGGTGGGTGGCCTCACCGCCCTCGGCCTCGCTCTCACCGAGCGCCAGAAAGACCAGCCGGTCGTGGTCCACGTGCGGCACCGTCCACCTCCCATCTGCGTCTCAGGCTCTGCATGCCGCGCCGGATGTGGCTCTTGACCGTGCCGAGCGGCACTCCGGTCACGGTCGCGATCTGCTGGTGGGTCAGGTCGTCGTAGAACGCCAGCTCCAGCATCCGACGCTGCTCGTCCGGGAGCTGGGCCAGCTCGTCGGCGACCACCAGCCGGTCGACCACGGTGTCCGGGTCCGCCCCGGTGGTCGCCGGCTCGGGCAGCTGGCGGACCGTCTCGACCACCCGCGTCTCCCGGGCGGCGGCCCGGAGCCGGTCGACCACCTTGCGCCGCCCGATCCCGAGCAGCCAACCGACCAGCGACCCCTTCGCCGGGTCGAACGTCGCCCGGCCGAGCCAGGCGGCGACGAACGTCGCCTGGGTCACGTCCTCGGCGTCGCTGCGGTTGGCCAGGGTCGTGGTGGCCAGGTGCAGCACGGCTCGGCCGTACCGGTCGTACGCCTCCCGCAGGGCGGTCTCGTCCCCGGCGCGGAACCGTTCGGCGAGGTCGTCGTCGCCCGGCGGCTCGGGGCCCTGCCGGACCGCCGTCACGGGGCGGCCCGCCTTCGCTGGGGCATGCCCGACTGTAGCTGCCACAGCCCTCGCCCCACTCTCCCGGTCAATCTGCGCTCCCTCGTCCACCCTGCTCTTCGTCGCGCGGGGCCGGTCCGGATGCGGTCCGGCCGGAGGAAAAGAAATCGGATCCCGCCGCATCCGGCGGCTCCGAAGCCGGCGTAACCCGTTCTGCACGCCAGTCCTGACGAACCAGCACCAACCACCAGGAGGCAGACAATGCAGTTCGCCATGTTCCGTCGGGTCGCCGCGATCGGCGCGGTGTCCGCCCTGACGTTCGCCGGCGTCGGCGCCGCCACCCCGGGCGCGGCCTGGGCCGCCTCGTCCACGGTGTCGGTCGTGCACGGCATCCCGGGCACCCCGGTGGACGTGTACGTCAACGGGAAGAAGACCCTGGACAACTTCCAGCCCGGTGACGTGGCCGGCCCGCTCACCCTGCCCGAGGGGACGTACGACATCGCCCTGACCAAGCCGGGCGAGGCGGTCGACAAGGCGATCCTCACGGTCGACGACGCCGCGGTGCCGGGCGGGGCGAACATCAGCCTCGCCGCCCACCTGAGCGCCGACGGCAAGCCGCGGATCACCCCGTTCGTCAACGACGTGTCCAAGGTGGACGCCGGAAAGGCCCGGCTGATCGTCCGGCACACCGCGGCCGCACCGGCCGTCGACGTGCGGGCCGGCGGGAAGCCGGTCTTCGAGGACCTGACCAACCCGAAGGAGGCCAAGGCCGACGTCGCCGCCGGCACGGTCGAAGCGGACGTGGTGCTCGCCGGCACCGACACGGTCGCCATCGGCCCGGCCGACCTGAACCTCAAGGAGGGCACCGCGACGATCGTGTACGCGACCGGCTCCGCCCAGGACAAGAACCTCGAACTGGTCGCCCAGACCGTCACCGGGCTGCACTCGGCCCCCGGCGGCGTGCCCAGCGGCACCGGTGGCCAGGCCGGCACCGGCGTGGACACCTGGTGGTACGTGCTGGCCGGCGCCGGCGTGCTGCTCCTGCTCGGCGGCGGGGCGCGGGTGACCACCGCCCGGGCCGGTCGCCCGTGACGGTCCGCCACCGCGGGGCGCTGGCGGCGATGGCCGCCGGCGTCGCCGCGCTCACCATCGCGACAGTGGTGGCCTGCGGTTCGCGGCCCGCCGAGGACGTCGGCGCCGGCGAGGCGGCGGCGCTGGCCAGCGCCACCCCCACCACCACGGCACCCGAGGGCCCGTCGGTGCCGGTGAACGCGGGCAGCCTGCCCGCGGCCGGGGCGGTCGTCCCGCCCGTGCGGCTGCGCATCCCGCCGATCGGGGTCACCGCCACGGTCGACCCGGTCGGCATCAACCCGCGGACCGGTGAGTTCGAGGTCCCACCCAGCGTCGACCAGGTCGGCTGGTACCGCCACGGCCCGGGCCTGGAGGCCGGGACCGGCTCGGTGGTGATCGCCGGCCACGTCGACAGCGCCGAGCAGGGCAAAGGGGCGTTCTTCCGGCTGCGCGAGCTGGACCGGGGGGACCTGCTCACCGCCACCGGCTCCGACCGCCGGGAGCGCCGCTTCCGGGTGGTGGCCCGGGAGGAGTACGCGAAGACGCGGATCCCGCTCGACCGGTACTTCGCCCGGGACGGCAGCCCCCGGCTCACCCTGATCACCTGCGGCGGCCCGTTCGACGCGAAGACCCGGCACTACCGGGACAACATCGTCGTCACGGCGGTGCCCACCTGAGTGTCCGGACCGCCCGCCCCCACCACGGCACGGGAGCGGGCGGTCCGGCATCCGGCGGCACGCCGGTCGGCCGTTAGGCTGAGCGGTGATGGCATACCTGGATCACGCGGCGACGACCCCGATGCTCGACGAGGCACTCGAGGCGTACGTCGCCACGGCCCGCGAGGTGGGCAACGCGTCGTCGCTGCACGCGGCGGGCCGGCGCGCCCGGCGGCGGGTGGAGGAGTCCCGGGAGCGGGTGGCCGCCGTGCTCGGCGCCCGCCCGTCCGAGGTGATCTTCACCGGGGGTGGCACGGAGAGCGACAACCTGGCCGTGAAGGGCATCTTCTGGGCCCGCCGCGCCGCCCGCGCCGAGCGCGTGCGGGTGGTGTCCAGCGCCGTCGAACACCATGCCGTCCTGGACGCCGTCGACTGGCTGGCCGGACACGAGGGCGCCGAGGTCGGCTGGCTGCCGGTCGACGCCGCCGGCCGGCTCGACCCGGAGCGGCTCCGCGCCGAACTGGCCGCGCACGGCGACCGGGTGGCGGTGGTCACCGCCATGTGGGCCAACAACGAGGTGGGCACCGTGCAGCCGGTGGCCGAGCTGGCCGCGGTGGCCGCCGAGCACGGAGTGCCGTTCCACACCGACGCCATCCAGGCGGTCGGCCAGGTGCCGGTCGACTTCGCGGCCAGCGGCGTCGCCGCGCTCACCGTCACCGGCCACAAGCTGGGCGGCCCGACCGGGGTCGGCGCCCTGCTGCTGGCCCGCGACGTGGCCGCCACCCCGCTGCTGCACGGCGGCGGCCAGGAGCGCGACGTCCGCTCCGGCACCCTCGACACCGCCGGCATCGTCGCCTTCGCGGTCGCCGTCGAGGCCGCAGTGAAGGGCCAGCAGGAGTACGCGGCCCGCGTCGCCGCGCTCCGCGACGACCTGGTCGAGCGGGTCCGGCAGGCGGTCCCCGAGGTGGTCTTCAACGGCGACCCGGCCGACCGGCTCCCCGGCAACGCGCACTTCTCGTTCCCCGGCTGCGAGGGGGACGCGCTGCTGCTGCTCCTCGACGCCCACGGCATCGCCTGCTCGACCGGCTCGGCCTGCTCCGCCGGGGTGGCCCAGCCCTCGCACGTGCTGCTGGCCATGGGCGCCGACGACGACCGGGCCCGCTCGTCGCTGCGCTTCACCCTCGGCCACACGAGCACCAAGGCGGACGTCGACGCGCTGATCGCCGCGCTGCCGGCGGCCGTGGAGCGGGCCCGTCGCGCGGCCGCCCTCCGCACTCCCCGCTGACCCGGATACCCTCGGTGATGACGAGGGGAGTGAGCTGGTGAGGGTTCTGGCGGCGATGTCGGGCGGGGTGGACTCCGCCGTGGCGGCGGCGCGCGCGGTGGAGGCCGGGCACGACGTGACCGGCGTGCACCTGGCGCTGGCCCGCAACCCGCAGACCTACCGCACCGGCGCCCGGGGCTGCTGCACCCTGGAGGACTCCCGGGACGCCCGCCGCGCCGCCGACGTGCTCGGCATCCCGTTCTACGTCTGGGACATGGCCGACCGGTTCCACGAGGACGTGGTGGACGACTTCGTCGCCGAGTACGCGGCCGGCCGTACCCCGAACCCGTGCCTGCGCTGCAACGAGAAGATCAAGTTCGCGGCGGTGCTGGACCGGGCCGTGGCCCTGGGCTTCGACGCGGTGGTCACGGGCCACCACGCCCGGCTCGGCCCCGACGGCCTGCTGCGCCGCAGCGTCGACGCCGCCAAGGACCAGTCGTACGTCCTCGCGGTGCTGACCCGGGCGCAGCTCGACCGGTCGATCTTCCCGCTGGGCGACTCGACCAAGGCGGAGGTGCGCGCGGAGGCCGCCCGGCGCGGTCTCGCGGTGGCCGACAAGCCGGACTCGCACGACATCTGCTTCATCGCCGACGGCGACACCCGGGGCTTCCTGTCCCAGCGGCTCGGCGAGGCGCCCGGCGAGGTGGTGGACGCGCTCACCGGCGCGGTGGTCGGCAGTCACAGCGGCGCCTACCAGTACACCGTCGGGCAGCGACGCGGCCTGCACCTGGACCGGCCCGCGCCGGACGGCCGCCCGCGCTACGTGCTCTCCATCACCCCGAAGACCAACACCGTCACCGTCGGCCCGGCCGAGGCCCTGGAGGTCGCCGAGGTCCGCGCCGCCCGCCCGGTCTGGACCGGTGGCGCGCGCCCCGACGGGCCCATCGAGTGCGAGGTGCAGCTCCGGGCGCACGGCGACGTGGTGCCGGCGACCGTGTCGCTGGACGCCGACGGGCTGCACGCCGACCTGCGCCGCCCGGTCCGCGGGGTGGCCGCCGGCCAGGCGATCGTCGCGTACCGCCCGGACCCGGCGGGTGACGTCGTGCTCGGCTCGGCCACCATCACCGACTGACATCCCCGAGGGGTGGATAGGCTGCGGCGGTGAGTGAGACGACCTGGCCGTGGGGAGTGGGGACGGCGACGGGGATCGGGTCGTTGCCCGGCACCGACGTCGCCGAGGCGCAGCGCATCGTGCTCGGTGAGCTGCCCGACCTGCCGCACCTGCCCGAGCTGCCCGCCCGCGGCCCCGGCGCCGACCTGATCGGCCGCACCGGCGGGCTCCTCGTCGAACTGCCGGTCGAGCTGTACGCGGCCCGCTGGCGGATCGCCCCGCGCCCCGGCAAGGACCTGCGCCGCGCCCGCGACCTGATGGAACGCGACCTCGACCAGCTCGCCGAGCAGGCCGAGGACTACACCGGCCCGGTCAAGGTCCAGGCCGCCGGCCCCTTCACCCTGGCCGCATCGCTGGAGCTGCCGATCGGCGGCCGGCTGCTGCGCGATCCCGGCGCGGTCCGCGACCTCGCCGGCTCGCTCGGCGAGGGCCTGCGCGGGCACGTGGCGGCGGTGGCCCGGCGGCTGCCCCACGCCTCGGTGCTGCTGCAGCTCGACGAGCCGTCGCTGCCCGCGGCGCTGGCCGGCCGGGTGCCCACCGAGAGCGGGTTCGGCACCCACCGGGCCGTCGAGTCCGAGGTCGCCCGCACACTGCTGCGCGGCGTCATCGAGGCGGCCGGCGCGCCGACCGTCGTGCACTGCTGCGCGCCGGACGTGCCGCTGGACCTCATCCGCACCGCCGGTGCCGTCGGCGTCGCCCTCGACCTGGCCCTGGTCACCGACCTGGACCCGCTCGGCGAGGCGATCGACGCCGGGTTCGGTCTGCTGGCCGGCGCCGCGCCCGCGCTGCCGCCGGCCGGTCGCGCGCCGACGTCGGCCCAGGTCGCCGACCGGGTACGCCGGGTCTGGGACCAGCTCGGCTTCCCCCGCCGCCAGCTCGCCGAGCAGGTGGTGGTCACCCCCGCCTGCGGCCTGGCCGGGGCCACCCCGGCGTACGTGCGGGAGGTCCTCGCCGCCTGCCGGGACGCCGGCCGCCGGCTCGCCGAGGAGGACTAAGCGGTTGTCGAATTCCTCTTTATTGTGAGCGCCGTCGCTATGCTTTCGGATGGATGTCCGGCCCGTTCTGCCACAGCCTTCCTCGGCGGGTAGAAGCGGGCTGCGGCCACAAATCATCGTTCCGCAAGCGGGAGCAACGCCAGCCGCGCCGAGTGTGACCCACGCGAAGGAGCTCCAGGTGGTGCATCTGAGCGTCAAGGTCGACCGGTGAAGGTAACCCGGATCGCATACTCGACCCGCCTCAATCGCAGCAAGTATGCCGCCTTGCATGAGCAGGCTCGCCGGCTGGGTCAGGTTCGCAGCGAGGTGTGGCAGCGTTACGGGTCAATCTCTGGGGTCGGATCCGGGTTGAAGGATCGGCCGGTGCGGGATCGGTGGTTGGCTGATGACACACATGCGCGGTTCGGTGTGTTGGCCAACGCGTGGAAGGAAACCCTCCGCGACGCCATGACCGACATCGCTGCGAACCTGGCAGCGGCTAAGGTCGAGGTTCGTCGAGCGGCCATCCGGCGTGGTAGCGACCCGGCCGAGCGGATGCAGATGCTGAACTCCCTCAAGGCCGACCGGTGGGCTGGCGACCCTTTCCTGGCCCGGCAGATGCGGAAGCACTGGAAGCGTGGCAGGAATCGCACGCATGATCAGATCGTGGTGCGCGCTGATCAACACAACACCGTCGTTGACCGGCGCGGCCAGTTGTGGCTGGCGGTTCCCGGTCTGGAACGTCGCCGCATGGTCAGAATTCCGTTGTCCACGACGGTTGCCCCGACCGGCACGCTGCGGTTGATCCTGCGCGGTGGTCGCGTCGAGGTGCACTACCAGATAGACGCGTCGCAGATGCGGTCGTCACAGCGGCCGTGCGGTGACCGGACCATCGGCGTCGACAAGGGCTACACCGAAGCCCTAACGGACTCCGAAGGCGCGCGCCACGGCCGCCGACTCGGCGAGCTGCTGTCCGGCGAGTCGGACCGGTTGAAGGAGCGTAACCGGCGGCGGGCGAAGCTGCGTTCGATTGCGAACACCGCCGCCCTGCGTGGGAACTATGCAAAAGCGCATCAAATCAGGTCCCACAACCTCGGGACCGTCAAGCGAGACCGGCAGGCAGTCCGTCACCGCGCGCAGGTACGCACGGAGATCTTTAAGGCCGCGCATCGGGTCGTCGACAAGGCCGGCGTCGTCGTTGCCGAAGACCTGACCAAGCGCTTCGCCGGGCGTAAGACGCTCGGCAAGAACATGAATCGACGCCTCGCCGGGTGGACCAAAGGAGTCACCGCGGAGGCGCTAGCGAACGTGTCGGAGCGCAGAGGTTCTGCGCTCGTGCACGTCAATGCCGCCTACACCTCACAAGCCTGTCACCGCTGCGGCGCCTTCGGCCGACGCAGCGGGGACCGGCTTTACTGCACCTCGTGCGGGGTGGTGTGGCAGGCCGACGTGAACGCCGCGATCAACATCCTGCAGCGAGCCGGCGACCCCGACATCGCCCTGCACACCCCACATGACAGGGTGAGGCAGATCCTGCAGGAGAGGACCGATCGCCACCGGACCAGACTGCCGGTCCAGGACTCCAGCCCGGCCACCGTCGAGCGGAGAGCGAACCATCCGAACGGCATGATAAGCAATCAGTTCGGAAGCAGTGAGGTTTCCTGTCGTACCCCGGGGGCAGGATGACCGGCATGATTGGACAGCTGCGTTCCGTGGTGATCGACTGCCCTGATCCGCGCGCGCTGGCCGGCTTCTACGCGGAGCTGCTCGGCCTCCCGCTGATCGAGGAGAACTCCGACGGCGACGACTGGGTGGTGCTCGGCGGCCGGCCGGGGCACCAGCCGCGTCTCGCCTTCCAGAAGGCGCTCGACCTGCGTGCCCCCGAATGGCCCGACCCGGAGCGGCCGCAGCAGTTCCACCTCGACGTCATGGTCGACGACATCGAGGCCGCGGAGAAGGCGGCGCTCGCCCTCGGTGCGCGCCGGCTGCCCGGCGAGGGGGAGGGTTTCCGGGTCTACGCCGACCCGGCCGGCCACCCGTTCTGCCTCTGCTTGGACTGATCCCCCCACCCCCGGCTTGCGCGGGCGGGGCATGATCGCCACCGTGATCGACTCTGACCCGCGCCGCGCGTCCGGTTCGCTCTTCGGCCTCGCCTACGGCGACGCCCTGGGCAAGCCCACCGAGTTCCTTACCGTCGCCGAGATCGTCCGCCGCTACGGCCCGGCCGGCCCCCGGGAGCTGACCGGCGATCCGGCGCTGGTCACCGACGACACCCAGATGGCGCTCGCCGTGGCGTGGGCGCTGCACGACGCCCCCGCCTTCACGGCGGAGGCGGTGGAGCCGTTGCTGCGGCGGCGCTTCCTCGACTGGGCGGTCAGCCCCGACAACAACCGCGCGCCCGGCATGACCTGCCTGCGCGCCTGTGCCGAGCTGGACCGGGGCACCCGCTGGCAGGAGGCGACGGTCGCCGGCTCGAAGGGCTGCGGGGCGAACATGCGGGTCACCCCGGTCGGGCTGCTCGACGTCGACCTCGACACCCTCGCCGGGCTGGCCCAGCTCCAGGCCGGCCTGACCCACGGGCACCCGACCGGCCTGGCCGCGAGCGAGCTGACCGCGTACGCGGTCCGGCTGCTCCGCGACGGCGCCGCGCTGCCCGACCTGCCCGGGCTGCTCACCGACCGGGCCCACGCCCAGCGCACGGTCTACCGGGACGACTGGCTCGGCGACCTGTGGCAGCGCCCGGGCGAGCGGACGCCGGCGGAGTTCATCGCCCGGGGCTGGGACGACTGCCTGCGGGTGCTCGGCCGGCTCGACGCGGCGCTGGCCCGCCCCGACGACGGCGGCGACCCGTGCCGGCTCACCGGCGAGGGCTGGATCGCCGAGGAGGCGCTGGCCACCGCGCTGCTCTGCGCGCTGCGCCACCCCGAGGACCCGGTCGGCGCGCTGGCCCGCGGCGCCACGACGGCCGGTGACTCGGACTCGATCGCGGCCCTGGCCGGCGCCTTCGTGGGCGCCGCGCACGGCATGTCGGCCTGGCCGGCCGACTGGTCCACCCGCATCGAGTACGCCGACCAACTGCGCGCCCTCAGCACCCCCCTGGACTGACCCGGCCGCGCGCCTCCCTGCGCCCTCGCCGCGTTGATCATGAAGTTATTGCCACGACACGCCGGTGGGTGAGGCAACAACTTCATGATCGACAGGGCGGGCGCAGGGCGGGCGGCGGTGGTCGGTGGCGGGTCAGGTCGTCAGGTGGGGCAGGCGGCGGACGCCGCGCCACACGTCGGGGTCGCAGGCGCCGGCGCGGTCCTCGAAGGCGGTGACGGGCAGCGGGATGGGCTCGCTGATGTCCAGGAAGCTGTCGTGGTCGGCGTCCGGGTCCCAGCCCCGGGTGGGGATCGGCAGGTGGTCGTCCCGGTCCGACTTGTCCTGGCTGGTGATCTTCAGGACCTCGGCGTCCCGGCCGTCGACCCGCAGCACCAGGCAGGGGCGCACCTTCGAGCCGGTCCCGTCGGCGTAGGGCACGTCGGCCCACCAGATCTCCCCGGGGCGGGGTGCGATCGCCGGACCCCGCCCGGCGTCCCGCGGCCGGGGTGCCGCGCCGCTACGCCCCCTCGCCGGTGCACCGCCCGGACGTCCGCCGTCCGGGTGTCCGCCGTCCGGCCCACCGCCCGGGCGTCCGCCGGGTCGGGGACGTGCGCCGCTGCCGGCGCCCGCGTCCGTCCCGGAGCGGGATCCACGACGGGGCCGGTCATCCACCGTGCCCGGTGCCCCGCTCCGGCCTCCCGCGCGTCGACCCGACTCCGCGGATCGATTCGCGGCCCGGCGTCGCCATTCGCCCCACAGCCAGCCGGCCGCGACACACGCCACGATCACCGCCGCCCAGAGCAGCCCGTCGCGCATCCGTACCCCCGCCTCTCGCCCGTGCCGGCCCACCACCGCCCGGCGATCCTCGCACGCCGGCCACCCCGCCGCCCCGCACCACGGACTCCGGCCCGGACCCGGGAACCGCTGGTCGATCAGGGGGTTGGCGGAATGGAATGTCCGCTTCGGCGCTGCCAATCCCATGATCGACGGGGAACGGAACGACGGGGCGGGGGCGGTTGTCGGGCCCGCCCGCTACCGTGCGGGGGTAGCAGGATCACGGGAGGTCGACGACGGTGTCCGAAGGCGGCAGGGTGTCCGAAGAAGCGATTCCCCAGGCGGTCAGCCCCGCGCAGGAGGCGGCGGCCGGCGCCGAGCCGACCCCGGAGGCGCGGGAGCGGCACGCCACGCTGAGCCAGGAGCTCACCGAGCACCAATACCGCTACTACGTGCTGGACGCGCCGACCGTCTCCGACGCCGAGTTCGACAAGCAGCTCCGCGAGCTGGAGGCGCTGGAGGAGCAATACCCGGCCCTGCGCACCCCCGACTCGCCGACCCAGCGCGTCGGCGGCACCTTCTCCACCGACTTCACCCCGGTCACCCACGCCGAGCGGATGCTCTCGCTCGACAACGCCTTCGCCGACGAGGAGCTGGCCGCCTGGGCCGAGCGGGTCGAGCGGGACGCGGGCGGCCCGGTGCCCTACCTCTGCGAGCTGAAGGTCGACGGCCTGGCCATCAACCTGACCTACGAGAAGGGGCGGCTGGTCCGGGCCGCGACCCGGGGCGACGGGCGCACCGGTGAGGACGTCACCGCCAACGTCCGCAGCATCCGCGACGTGCCGGCCCGGTTGACCCCCTCCGACGACTTCCCCGACGTGCCCGAGTTCCTCGAGGTGCGCGGCGAGATCTACTTCCCGGTGGCAGCCTTCGCCGACCTCAACGCCGGCCTGGTCGAGCAGGGCAAGGCGCCGTTCGCCAACCCGCGCAACGCGGCCGCCGGCAGCCTGCGCCAGAAGGACCCGCGGATCACCGCCTCCCGGCCGCTGCGCCTCGTGGTGCACGGCATCGGCGCCCGCCGGGGCTTCCAGCCGGCCGCGCAGTCCGAGTCCTACGCGGCCCTCCAGGCGTGGGGGCTGCCGACCAGCGACCGCTGGCGGGTGGTGCCCGACCTGGCCGGGGTGGCGGAATACATCGCCTACTACGCCGAGCACCGGCACGACGTCGAGCACGAGATCGACGGCGTGGTGGTCAAGGTCGACCCGGTGTCCATCCAGGGTCGGCTCGGCTCGACCAGCCGCGCGCCACGCTGGGCCATCGCGTTCAAGTACCCGCCGGAGGAGGTCACCACCAAGCTGCTCGACATCGACGTCAACGTCGGGCGCACCGGCCGGGTCACCCCGTTCGCCGTCCTCGAACCGGTCCGGGTGGCCGGCTCCACGGTCGCCCTGGCCACCCTGCACAACGCCCGCGAGGTCGAGCGCAAGGGCGTGCTCATCGGCGACACGGTGGTGCTGCGCAAGGCCGGCGACGTCATCCCCGAGGTGCTCGGCCCGGTGGTCGACCTGCGCCCGGCCGACGCCCGCCCGTTCGTCATGCCCACCGCCTGCCCGGCCTGCGGCACCCCGCTCGCGCCCGCCAAGGAGGGCGACGTCGACATCCGCTGCCCCAACTCGCGCAGCTGCCCGGCGCAGCTCCGGGAGCGGGTCTTCCACCTGGCCGGCCGGGGCGCCTTCGACATCGAGGTGCTCGGCTACAAGGGCGCCGCCGCGCTGCTCGACGCCGGGATCATCCACGACGAGGGCGACCTGTTCGCGCTCGACGCCGATCAGCTCTCCCGCTCGCCCTTCTTCGTCAACAAGGACGGCACCCTCGGCAGCAACGCCACCAAGCTGCTCGACAACCTGGCCGTGGCCAAGGAGCGGGAGCTGTGGCGGGTCCTCGTCGCGCTCTCCGTCCGGCACGTCGGCCCGACCGCGGCGCAGGCGCTCGCCCGGCACTTCCGCTCGGTCGAGGCGATCGACGCGGCGAGCGAGGAGGAGCTGTCCTCGGTGGACGGGGTCGGCCCGACCATCGCGGCCAGCATCAAGGAGTGGTTCGCCGTCGACTGGCACCGCGAGGTGGTGCGCAAGTGGGCCGAGTCCGGCGTGCGGATGGCCGAGGAGGCCGGCGAGGAGGGCCCGCGCCCGCTCGAAGGGGTGACCGTGGTGGTCACCGGCACGCTGGCCGGGTTCAGCCGCGACCAGGCGTCCGAGGCGATCCAGAGCCGGGGCGGCAAGGTCACCGGCTCGGTCTCCAAGAAGACCGGCTTCGTGGTGGTCGGCGACAACCCCGGGTCCAAGGCCGACAAGGCCGCCGACCTGAAGCTGCCGATCCTCGACGAGGACGGCTTCCGGGTGCTGCTGGAGTCCGGCCCCGACGCGGCCCGCGATGCGGCCCGCATCGAGGGCTGACCCGCCCCCGCGGCGGCCCCCGCCGCGCATTCCAACTTAATTACGACTACGACCGATTCGTGACTGTCGTGTCGGGGAAACCGGCACCGAGGGCGTTTCATTGGCGTACGGCGCGTGACGGCGCGTGCCAGGGCCGACCCCGGGAGGTGCGATGGAGACCGGCGACCCGCGAAACTCCGTCCCGCCCGGGCGGACCGGGCCGTTCTTCGGCTTCGTCACCGTGGTCGGCATCCTGGCCCTGGTCGTCTCGGCCGGGCCGCTGGCCGCGCTCCCCGACGAGCTACCCCACCTGCCGGCCGCCTTCTGGACCATGGCGGCGCTCGCCGTCGCCTGCGACGCCCGGCCGTTCGTGCCGCCCGGCCGACGCCAGACCTCGGCGGTCTTCCCGTCGACCTGCTTCACGTTCGCCATCCTGCTCGGCTGGGGACTCGGCCCGGCCGTCGCCGTGCAGGCCGTGGCGGTGGCCGTCTCCGGCTGGCGGCTCGGCTACGCCGGCTGGCGCACCGCCTTCAACGGCGCCCAGTACGCGTGCGCGCTGGCCGCCGCGTACGCGGTCACCCGGCTCGGCCCGGGCGAGCTCTTCGGCGGCGGCCGGCTGCACTGGACCGACGTGGCCGCGGTCGGTGGCGCCACGGCGACCTGGTTCGTCGTCAACTACGGCCTGGTCAGCTGCGCGATCCGGCTCCGGTTCGGCGACCGCTGGTGGCCCAGCATCCGGCAGGGCCTGGCCTACGAGCTGCTCTCCACCGGCTCGCTGCTGCTGCTCGCCCCGGTGCTGGTGGCCGCCGCCCGGGCCAGCGCCGCGCTGATCCCGCTGGTGCTGGTGCCGCTGTTCGCCGTCTACCGGATGGCCCGGCTCTCCGCCGAGCGGGAGCAGCTCGCCGACCTCGACCCGCTCACCGGGCTGCCCAACCGCAAGGCCCTGCTCACCGAGGTCGCCGAGCAGGTGCACCTGCACGCCGAGCGGGCGGCCCGCGGCGAGCCGGACGCCCACCTGGCCCTGCTGCTGCTGGACCTCGACCGGTTCAAGCACGTCAACGACGCGCTCGGGCACGCCGTAGGTGACCGGCTGCTTGTCGAGGTGAGCGCCCGGCTCATCGAGGTGGTCGACGGGGAGGAGCTGGTGGCGCGGCTCGGCGGCGACGAGTTCGCCATCGTCGTACCCGGGCTCACCGGCACCGACCAGGCCCGCGAGCGGGCCGACCGGGTGGTGGCGGCGCTCGCCGAGCCGGTGCCGCTGGACGGCCTGCCGCTGGACGTGGGCGGTTCCATCGGCATCGCCCTGTTCCCCGAGCACGGCGAGGACTTCGCCACCCTGATGCGCCACGCCGACGTGGCCATGTACGACGCGAAGCACCGCAACGACACCGTCGCCGTCTACGCGCCCGAGTCCGACCACAACTCCGCCGAGCGGTTGAGCCTCCTCGCCGACCTGCGCCGGGTGCTGGAGTCCGGGCCGCCGGCCCGGGCCGAGGAGCCGACCGGCGTCCGCGGGGGTGACGGCGCGGCGCTCGCCCCGGCGCCCGACCTGCCCGCCCCGGCGGCGGGGCCGGCCCGCGGCGACGCCCTGCCCCGCAACGGCGGCCGGTCCGGCGGGGCGCGACCCGGGTCCTCCGGCAACTCGGGTGGGACCCGCGTGACGCCGCGTCGGGACCTGGAGCCGCCGGCGCGGTGGCGGCTGCGGCGGCGCGAGCGGGTCGAGGTGCGCCACGACGACGAGCTGATCAACCGGATCGTCACGGGCGCCGACCCCATCCGCCGCCGGGCCGCCCACCCGCCCCCGGCGGAGGGCCCGGCACCCGGGGACGGCGACCGCCTCACCCCGGCCTTCGGCGTCCCACCCACGGTGGCGCCGGACGGCCGGCCCGACACGATGCCGGACGGCCGGCCAGGCGCGGTGCCGAACGGTCAGCCCGACGCCACGTCCGACGGCCGGCCCGGCGCGGTGCGGGACGCCCGGCCCGGCGCGGTGCCCGACGACCCGCCCGGCGCGGTGCTCGGTGGCGGGACCGGAACGGTGTCCGCCGACCGTCCGGAGCGCGGCGGTCCGGATCTGCCGGACGGCCGCGCGGGGGTTGCCGGCGGCGCGGCGCCCGCGCCGACCCGGCCGGCCGAGCAGCGCGGCGGCACCGGTTTCGTCGCCCTCGACGACCCGGCCGGGGACCCGGGCGAGATCACCATGTACTACCAGCCGCAGATCGCCATCGCCAGCGGCGAGGTGGTCGGGGTCGAGGCGCTGCTGCGCTGGCGGCACCCGCGCCGGGGCATGGTCGACCCCGGGGAGCTGATCCAGGTCGCCGAGCAGAGCGCGGTGATGCGGCTGCTCACCCGCCGAGTGGTGGACGACGTGGTGGAGCAGGTCGCCAAGTGGTCCGCGGCCGGCGTCACGCTGCGCGCCGCGCTCAACGTCAGCGTCCGGGACCTGCACACCGGCGAGATCGCCGAGCAGATCGCCGACCGGCTGGCCCGGTACGGCGTGCCCCCGGACCGGCTCCAGGTGGAGATCACCGAGGGGGCGCTGATGGCCGACCCGCGGCGGGTGCTGGCCAGCATCACCCAGCTGCACCGGATCGGGGTCGGCATCGCGCTGGACGACTTCGGCACCGGCTACTCGTCGTTGCAGCACCTGCGCCGGCTGCCGCTGTCCGAGGTGAAGGTGGACCGGTCGTTCGTGCTCGGCATGGCCGACGACGCGGACGACGCGGCGATCGTCCGCTCGATGATCGAGCTGGCCGGGGCGCTCGGGCTGCGGGTGGTGGCCGAGGGCGTCGAGGACGAGCGCACCTGGCGGCTGCTGCACGCGGCCGGCTGCGACGTGGCGCAGGGCTGGTTCTACGCCCGGCCCATGCCCGCCGAGGAACTGGTCACCTGGCTGTCCCGGTACCGGCCGGTCCACCCGGCCGTGACGGCGGACGGCGAGGGCCCACGCCGCCCGGCCCGCTGACCGGCACACCGCCGACGGGCCCGAGCACGCTGACCGGCACATCGCCGACGGGCCCGAGCACGCTGACCGGCGTCGCGGCGGGCGGGCACCGGGAGTCGGAGGCGTCGACCCGACCGGAGGGCAATAGACTCGCTCCGGTCACCGCGTGTCATCGTCCCGAGCGAGCGCGCGGCCGGCACACCGCAGACGCAGCAGGACAGCCACGAAGGGGGCACCCGATGGCCGCCATCTCCCGCGAGGAGGTCGCGCATCTCGCGCGACTGTCGCGGCTCGCCGTCACCGAGGAGGAGTTGGACACCTTCGCCGGCCAGCTGGACGTGATCCTCCAGTCGGTCGCCCAGGTCGGCGAGGTCGCCGCGGCGGACATCCCGCCGACGTCCCACTCGGTGCCGCTGACCAACGTCCTCCGCGAGGACGTGGTGACGCCGTGCCTGACCCCGCAGGAGGCGCTGGCGGGTGCGCCCGACGCCGAGGAGCAGCGGTTCCGCGTCCCGCGGATCCTGGACGAGGATGTGGCTTCATGACCGACCTGACCCGGCTCACCGCCGCCGAGATCGCCGGCCTGGTGGCGACCGGCGTGACCTCCGCCGTGGAGGTCACGCAGGCCCACCTGGACCGGATCACCGCCGTCGACGAGCAGGTCCACGCCTTCCTGCATGTCGACACCGAGGGCGCGCTGGCCGCCGCCCGGAGCGTGGACGAGCGCCGGGCCGCCGGCGAGGACCTGGGCCCCCTGGCGGGCGTGCCGGTCGCCGTGAAGGACGTGCTCACCACGAAGGGCGTGCCGACCACCGTCGGCTCGAAGATCCTGGAGGGCTGGCGCCCGCCGTACGACTCGACGATCGTCGAGCGGCTGCGCGCCGCCGGCACGGTGATGCTCGGCAAGACCAACATGGACGAGTTCGCCATGGGCTCCTCCACGGAATACTCGGCGTACGGCCCGACCCGCAACCCGTGGGACCTGGCGCGGATCCCGGGCGGCTCGGGTGGTGGCAGCGCTGCGGCGCTGGCCGCGTACGAGGCGCCGCTGTCGATCGGCTCGGACACGGGCGGCTCGATCCGCCAGCCCGGCGCGGTCACCGGCACCGTCGGGGCGAAGCCCACCTACGGCGGCACCTCCCGCTACGGCCTGGTGGCGTTCTCCTCCTCGCTGGACACCCCCGGCCCGTGCGCCCGCAACGTGCTGGACGCCGCGCTGCTGCACCAGGTGATCGGCGGTCACGACCCGCGCGACTCCACCTCGATCCCGGCCCCGGTGCCGGACGTGGTGGGCGCCGCGAGGCTCGGCGCGTCCGGCGACCTGACCGGGGTGCGGCTCGGTGTGGTCACCGAGTTCACCGGCGAGGGCGCCGAGCCGGGCGTGATGGCCGCGTTCCGCGAGTCGGTGGAGGCCCTCGCGAAGCTGGGCGCCGAGATCGTCGACGTCTCCTGCCCGCACTTCAAGTACGCGCTGCCGGCCTACTACCTGATCGCGCCGAGCGAATGCTCCTCCAACCTGGCCCGCTTCGACGGCGTCCGGTTCGGCCTGCGGGTCGGCGACGACGGCAACCGGTCCCTCGAAGAGGTCATGTCGCTGACCCGGGAGGCGGGCTTCGGCCCCGAGGTGAAGCGGCGCATCATGCTCGGCACCTACGCGCTCTCGTCGGGCTACTACGACGCCTACTACGGGCAGGCGCAGAAGGTCCGCACGTTGATCACCCGGGACTTCACGGCCGCCTTCGAGGGGGTGGACGCGCTCATCTCGCCGACCACCCCGTTCGTGGCCTTCCCAATCGGGGCGCGCACCGCCGACCCCTACCAGATGTACCTGGCCGACCTGTTCACCATCCCGACCAACCTGTACGGCGGACCGGCCATCTCGGTGCCGTGCGGCCTCTCCGACGGCCTCCCGGTCGGTTTCCAGATCATGGCGCCGACGATGGCCGACGACCGGATGTACCGGGTCGCCGCCGCGCTGGAGTCCACGGTCGGCACGTTCACCCCACCGGCACTGTGAGGCAGGAGCACCGATGACGACGACACTGCCCGCGTACGACGAGGTCGTGGCGCGCTGGGAACCGGTGGTCGGCCTGGAGACCCACGTCGAGCTGGGCACGAACACCAAGATGTGGTGCGGCTGCCCGACCGACTTCGGCGGCGAGCCGAACACCCGGGTCTGCCCGGTCTGCCTGGGTCTGCCCGGCTCGCTGCCGGTGGCCAACAAGGCGGCCATCGAGGCGACCATCCGGATCGGCCTCGCGCTGAACTGCTCGATCGCCGAGTGGTGCCGGTTCGCCCGGAAGAACTACTTCTACCCGGACATGCCGAAGAACTTCCAGATCAGCCAGTACGACGAGCCGCTCTGCGTCGACGGCTACCTGGACGTCGACGTCAACGGCGAGACGGTGCGGATCGGCATCGAGCGGGTGCACCTGGAGGAGGACACCGGCAAAACGCTGCACGTCGGCGGCGCCACCGGCCGGATCCAGGGCGCCACCGAGTCGCTGGTCGACTACAACCGGGCCGGCATCCCGCTCGTCGAGATCGTCACCAAGCCGATCCCGGGCACGGGCGCGCTCGCCCCCGACGTGGCCCGGGCGTACGTCACCGAGCTGCGCGACGTGATCCGCTCGCTGGGCGTCTCCGACGTCCGGATGGAGGAGGGCTCGCTGCGCTGCGACGTCAACACGTCGCTGAACAGGCCGGGCGAGGAGTGGGGCACCCGCACCGAGACCAAGAACGTCAACTCGCTGCGTTCGGTCGAGCGGGCGGTCCGCTCGGAGATGCTGCGCCAGGCGTCGGTGCTCGACGCGGGCGGCAGGATCACCCAGGAGACCCGGCACTTCCACGAGGACACCGGGGACACCACCTCCGGGCGGTCCAAGGAGACCGCCACCGACTACCGGTACTTCCCGGAGCCGGACCTGGTCCCGCTCGCGCCGGACACCGCCTGGGTGGCCGAGCTGAAGGCCGCCCTGCCGGAGCTGCCGCGGCTGCGCCGCAAGCGGATCCAGCAGGACTGGGGCCTGTCCGACCTGGACATGCAGTCGGTGGTCAACGCCGGCGCGGTCGAGCTGATCGAGGCGACCGTGGCGGCCGGGGCCACCCCGGCCGCCGCCCGCAAGTGGTGGCTGGGCGAGCTGTCCCGCCGGGCCAACGAGAGCGGCGTGGAGCTGGCCGACGTCGGGGCCACCCCGGCGCAGGTCGCCGAGCTGCAGGGTCTGGTCGACGCCGGCAAGCTCAACGACAAGCTGGCTCGCACCGTGCTGGAGGGCGTGGTGGCCGGCGAGGGCTCGCCGACCGAGATCATGACCAACCGCAACCTCGAGGTGGTCTCCGACACCGGCGCGCTCACCGCCGCCGTGGACGAGGCGATCGCCGCCAACCCGGACGTCGCCGACAAGATCCGCAGCGGCAAGGTGGCGGCGGCCGGCGCGCTGGTCGGCGCGGTCATGAAGACCACCCGCGGCCAGGCCGACGCCAAGACCGTCCGCGAGCTGATCCTGGCGCGCCTCGGCGCCTGAGCTGCAAGGAAGGGCCCCTTCTTAACGCCTGGTGCGTAGGAGGGGGCCCTTCCTAACGCCTCACCCCCCGCGTACAGGGCGTCAACGGCGACGCCCGGATGGAGTCACCGTGAACCAGCACGACCTCGACGTCCTCGACGAGATCCAGCGGCGGGTGCTCTGGCTCGCCACCCGCATCGTCGACGCGGCCAACCACGACCGGGACACCGGCGACGGGGTGAAGGTCGGCGGCCACCAGGCGTCGAGCGCCTCGCTGGTCACGGCGATGACCGCGCTCTGGTTCGCCCACCTGGACGCCGAGGACCGGGTCGCGGTCAAGCCGCACGCCTCGCCGGTCTTCCACGCCGTGCAGTACCTGCTCGGCAACCTCGACCGGTCGTACCTGCCGAAGCTGCGGGCGCGCGGCGGGCTCCAGTCGTACCCGTCGCGGACCAAGGATCCGGACGGGGTGGACTTCTCCACCGGCTCGGTCGGCCTGGGCGCGGCCGCGCCGCTGTTCGCGGCGGTCACCCGCCGCTACGTCGACGCGCACTTCGGCGAGCGGCCGCACTCCCGGTTCATCGCCCTCATCGGTGACGCCGAGCTGGACGAGGGCAACATCTGGGAGGCCGTCGCCGACCCGGCCACCACGGGGCTGGGCAACGTGATGTGGCTTGTCGACTTCAACCGCCAGTCACTGGACCGGGTCGTCCCCGGCGTGCGGATCAACCAGTGGCGCGGCCAGTTCGAGGCCGCCGGCTGGCACGTGGTCGAGGTCAAGTACGGCCGCAAGCTCGCCGAGGCGTACGAGCGGCCGGGCGGGGCGGCGCTGCGTGACTGGATCGACCTGATGCCCAACGAGCAGTACCAGTCGCTGTTCGGGCTGGCCGGGCCGGCCCTGCGCAAGCAGTTCCTGGACGGCGCCCCGGCCGAGGTGGCGGCCTTCGTGGCCGACATCCCCGACGACGAGCTGGGCCCGCTCGTCACCGACCTGGGCGGGCACGACCTCCAGGCGATGCTCGACGCGTACGCCCAGTGCGACGCGGTCACCGACCGGCCCAGCGTGGTCTTCGCCTACACGGTCAAGGGCTGGGGCCTGCCGATCGCCGGCAACCCGCGCAACCACTCGGCGCTGCTCACCACCGAGCAGGTCAACGCGCTGCGCGCCGCCCACGGTCTGACCCGCGACACCGAGTGGGACCGCCTCGACCCGGCGTCCCCGGCCGGCATCCGGGCCGGCGAGCGCCGGGAGGCGCTGGCCCGCGCGCCGCGTGAGCGGGCGCTGGGGGTCACCGTCCCGGAGACCACGAAGGTACGGGTGAACAAGCCGGTCTCCACCCAGGAGGTCTTCGGCCGGGTGCTGGTCGACCTGGCCCGCGACCCGAAGGTCGCGCCCTACCTGGTCACCACCGCGCCGGACGTGGCCACCTCCACGAACCTGGCCGGGTTCATCAACAAGACCGGCGTGTTCGCCCCCACCGAGCAGCGGTCGTGGACCGAGGACCGGATGCTGCGCTGGACGGAGACGCCGGCCGGCCAGCACATCGAGCTGGGCATCTCCGAGATGAACCTGTTCCTGCTGCTCGGCCAGCTCGGCCTGTCGTGGGACCTGTCCGGGCAGCCGCTGCTGCCGGTCGGCACGGTCTACGACCCGTTCGTGCTGCGCGGCCTGGACGCGTTCCTCTACGGCACCTACTCCGGTTCCCGGTTCGTGGTGGCCGGCACGCCGTCCGGCATCACCCTGGCCCCCGAGGGCGGCGCCCACCAGTCGACCATCACGGCCTCCGTGGGCCTGGAGCTGCCCGGGGTCACCTTCTGCGAACCCGCGTACGCCGGCAGCCTCGACTGGCTGCTCTGCGACGCGCTCGGTCAGATCGCCGGGGGAGCGGCGCCGGCCGCCACGGCCGCGCCGGCCGAGGACGGGGCGTACTACTTCCGCCTCAGCACCCGGCCCGTCGACCAGGCGCCGTTCGAGGCGGCCCGGGCGCGGATCGGCGACGCGGTGCTGCGCCGGCAGGTGGTGGCGGGCGCGTACCGGCTCGTCGACGCGCACGAGGCGTACCCCCACCTGGCGGACGCCCCGGCCGTGCAGCTCGCCGCCTCCGGCGCGGTGCTGCCGGAGGTCCTCGCGGCCGCCGCGGAGCTGGCGGAGGAGGGCGTCGCGGCGCACGTGGTCGACGTGACCAGCCTGGACCGGCTCTACCGGGCGTGGCAGCGGACCCTGCGCCAGGGTGTGCGGACGGCGACCGTGCCGAGCGTGCCCGGCGCGCTGCGGTCGGCCTTCGCCGACCGGGTCCCGGTGGTCACCGTGCACGACGCCGCCTCGCACGCGATGGCCTGGCTGGGCTCGGCGCTCGGCGCCCCGGCCGTGCCGCTCGGGGTGGACGAGTTCGGCCAGTCCGGCAGCGTCGGAGAGCTGTACGAGCTGCACGACCTGCTGCCCGGCAGCATCGTCAACGCCGCGCTGGCCGCCCTGTCGCTGCGCTGAGCCTCAGCCCGTGCGGCTGGGCGTCGCGGTCGGGCTGCTGCCGTTCGGGGCGGGCGTGACGGGCCCGCCCCGGGTCGGGGTCGGGGTGACCGGCACCTGGTCGCCCTTCTTCGGGTCCTGGATGATGTGCCGTTCCAGGTTGACCTGCGACTGCCCGGTCCCGCCCACGGTGATGTCGTCGTAGGCCTGGAGCAGCTTCTGCTGGTCGAAGTAGAGCACCGTCATCGACAGCGGGGTGGGCTTCTCGCCCTCCAGGCCGCGCAGCCCGGCGCCGCCGGTGGAGCCCTCGACGAAGAGCTGGGTGGGCTGCTTGCCGGGCACCTGCGGCAGCTTCGACACCTGCCGGGCGTGGGTGTGCCCGGCCAGCACCAGCGGGCAGGTGCCGGAGAGCGGGCCGGCCGAGGCCGGGTCGTGTACCAGTGCGATGTTCACCGGCTTCGGCGAGCTGTTCACCGTGGCGGCGAGCTGCTCGCCGGCCCCGATCACCTGGTCGGCGACCACCCTGGTGAGCCCGCTGCCGGCCGGTGAGGTCTCTTTGTCCGGGGTGAACCGGGGGTCGCCGATGCCGGCGATGGTCAGCCCCGCCACCGTGGTCGTGGAGTTGTTCAGCACGACGGCGTTCGGCTGGGCGGCCACGGCGGCGGCGGTCCGCGCCGAGTCGTGGTTGCCGCGGATGTAGACGTACGGCTTCTTGAGCAGGCCGATCGAGCCGACGAAGGACGCCTCGGGCTCGCTGCCCCAGTCGGTGATGTCACCGGTGTCGATCACCACGTCGATGCCGAACTGCTCCACCACCGTGCGGATGAGCTGCCAGCCGGTGGGGTTGAGGTGCATGTCGGAGACGTGCAGCACCCGCGTGGTGCCGGGTGAGGGCTGGACCACCGGCAGCGCGGAGACGGTCGTGTAGAGCTTGCTGACGTTGCCGACCAGCCGTTGCAGCTGCTCGGCGTACTTGGTGTAGTCGTTGGCGATCCGCCGCGCGTCACCGACGATGGCCGGCGCGTTGACCAGCAGCCCCTCGTAGCGTGGCTCCTCGATCGCCTGCGGCCGGATGGTGGCGGCGGCCAGGCCGAGGCTGCCGGCGGTGACCACCAGCGCCAGGCCGCCCGCCCAGGCGGTGCGGCGCGCGTCGCGGAAGACCAGCCCGGCCAGCAGCAGGGTGGCCAGCACCGCCGAGGCGAGGGTCTTCAGGCCGAGCCGCATGACGCCGGCCCGGACGTCCTCGACCGCCGACTGGCTGGCCCGGCTGATGCTCGCCGGGTCGTCGATCAGCGCCTCGGTCCGCCGCTGGTCGAGCGCGCCCAGCTCGACGGTCAGGTACGCCGGCCCGTCGTGGCTGTCCAGCAGCAGCGCGCCCAGCGGCGGGATGTCGACGGTGGTGCCGCCGCTCAGCGACGGGCTGAGGTTGAGCTGCGCGCGGAACGGCCCGATGTCGGTGCCCACGTGCCCGCCCGCGTACGTGCCGGCCACGACCCCCGCGAAGGTGACCACGAGCAGGGCCAGCACGACGCCGAGCCGGCGCAGGCCGCTGCCGGGGCGCCACCGGCGACGGGCGCGCCCGTCCTCCGGGGTCGTCCCGTCCCCGGCGCTGTGCTGCTCGTTCTCCTGGCCGTCCATGCTGAGATTCTGACCTGCCCGTCGAAGGATCTTGGCAAACCCGGGGGAAGCGGTGTCAGCCGCGCCCGGCGCCGCCGTCGGCGAAGACCAGCCGCAGGATCCGGTCGTCGTCGCCGGCCGGCTTGCCCCGCCCGTCCCGGTTGGAGGTGGTCACCCAGACCGAGCCGTCCGGCGCCACGGCGGCGGCGCGCAGCCGCCCGTACCTGCCGGTGAGCAGTTCGCGCGGCTGGCCGAGGACCGTGCCGTTGCCGGCCAGCTCGACCAGCCAGAGTCGCTGCCCGCGCAGGCAGGCGGTGATCAGCAGCCGGTCCACGGCGGCCAGGCCGGAGCAGGAGGCTTCGCCGGTGCGCCACTGCACGATCGGGTTGACGTAGCGGCGGTCGTCGCCGCGCCCCTCGACCTGCGGCCAGCCGTAGTTGCCGCCCTTGTTGATCTGGTTGATCTCGTCCCAGGTGTTCTGGCCGAACTCCACGGCGTACAGCCGCTTGTCCGGCGTCCAGGCGAACCCCTGCACGTTGCGGTGCCCGGTCGACCAGACCGGGGAGCCGGCGGTGGGGTTGCCGGGAGCGGGCTTGCCGTCCCGGGTGAGCCGTAGGATCTTGCCGCCGAGGCTCTTCGGGTCCTGCGCGTTCGCGGTGCGCCCGGCGTCGCCAGTGCTGGCGTAGAGGAAGCCGTCCGGGCCGAAGCCCAGCCCGCCGCCGTTGTGGTTGCCGGCCTTGGGGATGCCGGTGACGATCGGGGTCGGCGGTCGGCCCAGCTCCAGCTTGGCGATCCGGTTGTCCTCGGCGCTGGTGTAGTAGACGAAGACCGTGCGGTCCCGGGCGTACGCGGGGGAGACGGCGATGCCGAGCAGCCCGCCCTCGCCGGCGGCTGCCACGTCCGGCACGGTCTGCACCACCCGGACGGTCATCCCCTCCGGCCCCGACTCCGGGCCGACCTGGAGGATCCGCCCGCTGTCCCGTTCGGTGACCAGCGCGGCGCCGTCGGGCAGGAAGGCGACGCCCCAGGGCACCGCCAGCCCCTTCGCCAGCACCGTGGCCACCACCTGCTGGCCGGCGCCGCCGGGGCTGGCCGAGGTGGACGGCGACGGGAGGTTGGGCGGCTCGCCGGCCGGGTCGGGATCGGGGTCGCCGAAGGCACAACCGGCGGTGCCCAGCAGCAGCGTCGCGCAGGACGCCGCCAGCGCCGCCCGGAGGCGGCCGGTGCGGGGGTACGGGGGACGCGGCCTCACCCGGCCCAGCCTAGCGGGGCCGGTGGCGAAGCGGGCCCGACGAACCGAGTCGCGGCTCAACGGGCGCGCAGGGCGAGCAGGGCGACGTCGTCCTCGCGCCGGTGGGCGGCGGCGAGCAGCCGGTCGCAGAGGGTCGCGAGGGGTAGCCCGGCGGCACCGCCGAGCTGCGCCATCAGCTCGGCCTCGCCCTCGTCGATCGGCCGGTCCCGGCGCTCGGTCAACCCGTCGGTGTGCAGCAGCAGGGTGTCGCCGGGTGCCAGCGTCAGCTCCTGCCGGGCGCGGCGCGGCGGGTGCGTCAGGCCGAGCAGCGGCCCCCGGACCCCGTCCAGTATCCGCACCCGCCCGTCGGCGTGGACCAGCAGCGGCGGCGGGTGGCCCGCGTTGCACCAGGAGATCCGGAGCCCGGGCGCGGCCGGCCGGACCCGGGCCAGCACGGCGGAGGCGACGGTCGGGACGGGCAGCCCCTGGATCGCCCGGTCGAGGTGGGTCAGCAGCTCGTCGACCGGGTCGTCCCGCCCGTACGCGTCGCCGCGGACCAGGTTGCGCAGCTGCCCCATGGTCGCCGCGGCCTCGATGTCGTGCCCGGCGACGTCGCCGATCGCGGCCACCAGATCGCCGTCGGGCTGGACGAAGGCGTCGTACCAGTCGCCGCCCACTTCCACCCGGTCCGCCGCCGCCTGGTAGCGGGCGGCCAGCTCGACGCCGGGCACCACGGGCAGCAGGGGCAGCATGCTGTGCTGCAGGACCTCGGCGACGTGCCGCTGCTCGCCGTAGAGCCGGCTGTTGTCCACGGCCTGGCTGGCGCGGCGGCCGATGTCCAGCGCGGTCCGCAGGTCGCTCTCGTCGAGCCCGCGCCGGGACGGGCCGTTGACCAGCGTGACGGCGCCGATGACCCGGACGCCGGTGGCGGTGATCGGCACGGTGAGGTGCGAGCTGAAGCCCAGCCGGCCGGCGAGCGGCGTCAGCTCCGGGTGGGTGGTGCCCCGCTCGACGTCGGCCAGGGTGGCCGATTCGCGCATGACCGGCCGCCCGCTCCGCAGCACCGACCGGATGACCGAGTCCGGGCCGAGGCCGGTGGCCAGCAGCGCGGCGAACCGGGCCAGGTCGCCCGCCCGGTCCGGGTCCCGGTGCAGGCCGGAGACGGAACGCGGCCGGCCCACCGGGTCGACCAGGGTGATCAGGCACCAGTCGGCCAGCAGCGGGACCATGGCGTGCCCGAGCCGGTCGACCGCCGTGGCCACGTCGAGCGTGCCGCCCAGCGTCTCGCTCATCCCGGCCAGCACGGTGAGTCGGTCGTGGGCCTCCTCGGCGCGGCGGCGGGCCTGCTCGGCGCTCTGCACGGCGATGCGCAGGCGCAGCTCGGACGAGCAGGCGGCGGCCAGGTCGGCGAGCGTGCGCAGCTGCTCGGCCGTCCAGGCCCGGGGCTTGCTGTCGATGGCGCAGAGCGAGCCGAGCACCCGGCCGTCCAGGTCGGTCAGCGGCATCCCGGCGTACGCGACCACCCCGAGGTCCTCGATGGCCAGGTTGCCCCGCACCCGCGGGTGGAGCCGGGCGTCGGGCAGCACCATCGGCACCTCGACGTCGACCACGTGCTGGCAGAACGAGTGGCTCAGCGGCGTCTCCCGCCGGCCGGCCCACGGCTCGGGCAGCCCGGCCGCACCGGGGAAGAACTGGCGGTCGGCGGTGACCAGGGAGACCAGCGCGACCGGCACGTCGAGCAGGTCGCCGACCAGCCGGGCGAACCGGTCGAACGCCTCGTCGGGCGCCGCGTCGAGCCGGGTCTCCGCGAGGGACCGGAGCCGCTCGGGGTCGGCCAGCGCCGGAATCGGCACGGCCGGGCGTCCCGGAGTTTCCTCGCTCATCGCCACCTGTCTCCGGATTCGGGAACGCCGGCCGGCGCTCCGCCTCGGTTATACCTCGCGCCGCCGGCCGTCAATCGTCTCAGCGGTGGCCGTCACGACCCCGCCCACGTACGCCGTCGGGGACGGCTATCGTCGGCGGTCGTGAAGGTATGGATTCCGCACCCGGCCGGCCGGCGTCTCCTCGGCGACCTGCCCGCGGGCGTCACCGTGGAGCTGCTGGAGGATCCGGCCCGGCCGCCGTCGTCCCCGACCGGTGTGCGGTTCTGGGTGCCGCCCTTCCTCGCCGGTCCGGACGCGGGCGCGCTCCTGTCCGAGCTGCCGGACCTGAAGGTGGTGCAGCTCCTGTCCGCTGGAGCGGACGCCTGGGTGGGGAAGGTTCCCGAGGGCGTGACGCTCTGCGACGCCCGGGGTGTGCACGACTCGGCGACCGCCGAGTGGGTGGTCGCCGCGATCCTGTCCGCGCTGCGCGGCTTCGGCCCGCTGGCCCGCGCCCAGGCCCGCGGCGAGTGGGCGTACGACGAGGTGGCCCCGACCGACGAGCTGGCCGGCAAGCGGGTGCTGATCGTCGGCGCCGGCTCGATCGGCGCGGCCGTCCGAGCGCGGCTGGCCCCGTTCGAGGTGAGCTTCACCCTGGTTGCCCGCACGCCGCGCCCGGCCGAGGGGGTGCACGGCGTCGACGAACTGCCCGCCCTGCTGCCCGAGGCGGACGTGGTGGTGCTGCTCGTGCCGTTGACCGAGCAGACCCGGGGGCTGGTCGACGAGAAGTTCCTCGCCGCGATGCCCGACGGCGCGCTGCTGGTCAACGCCGCCCGCGGCCCGGTGGCCCGCACCCCGGCGCTGGTCGCCGAGCTGGCGTCGGGGCGGCTGCGGGCCGCGCTGGACGTGACCGACCCGGAGCCGCTGCCGGCCGGGCATCCCCTGTGGGAGCTGCCGAACGTGCTGCTCACCCCGCACGTCGCCGGCTCGGTCCGCGGCCTGCTGCCGCGGGCGTACCGGCTCGTGGGGGAGCAGCTGCGCCGGTTCGCCGCCGGGGAGCCGCTGACGAACCGGGTGGTCGACGGCTACTGACCGGTCAGCCGGCGGATTCGGGCAGTTCCTGCCCGGTGGCGGAAACCAGCCGGGGCAGGTCGGCGGCGCGGACCGCGGGGAGCATGAGCGTCTCGCCGTTGTCGAGGCGGGCGACGGCCCGGCCCCGCGGGTCGGCGGCCAGCTCGGCGACCCGCGCCCAGGGCACCCGCCGCTGGCCGACGAGGGCCCGCAGCCGCAGCTCACGGGCGTCCGCGTCGGTGCCGGCCCGCCACGCCCAGACGGCGACCGCGAGCGGGACCAGCAGCACCCAGAGCAGCCACCAGCGCGCGGTGGCCAGCGGCAGCGCGCCGAGGAACGCGACGAGCGCAGCGACCAGGATCGCCTGGTTGTAGCGGAAACGGACGGTGTCGGCGCGGCTCACCCCTCGATGATCCCACCCCGGGCCGGCGGGGATCCCAGTGGGCGGCCGGCACGGGCGGAAGCTCGGGTGTGACGGGCGTCACGTGATGTGTCGCGTAACCGGGGGCGTCCGGGATCGTTTATGGGCGTGGCCGCACCGGTCCCCGTCCGGTGCCGGTCGCACCCGCACCGACCCGCTGACCCCGCACGTCGTACCGCAACCGCACCGCCCCGTGCCCCCTCACGAAGGCGACCGCCGTGCCCGTCACCCACCCCGCCGCCGGTCCCCGCCGCCGGCCACCACTGCCCGACCTCGTCGTGTCGCTCGCCGGCGCGCTGTTCGTCCTCGCCGGCGCCGCCGGCCTGGTTCCCGGCCCCGCCGCCGTGGCGCTGGCCGTGGCCGGTGGCTCCGCCCTGGCCTGCGTCCGGCTCGCCTGGCTGGCCGGCACCCCACCGGCGCCGCCCACCGCCGCGCCGCCCGCCGAACGCTCCGGCGGTACCGGTCCGCCGGACCGGCCGGAGCCGGCCGCCGCCCGGCCGACCGGCCGGCGGGCCCGCCGGGTGGCGCTGTCCCGCCGGGTCGCCGGGATCCTCGACGTCGCCGTGCTGGCCGCCGGCCTCACCGTGGCAGTGCTGCCGCTGACCGAACCCGCGCACCGGCTGCCGGTCGCCCTGGCCGGCCTGGCGGTGACCGCCCCGCTGTACGCCGTCGCCCTGCTCCGGCTGCCCGGCCGCTCCCGGCTCTCCGGCGCGGAACGGCTGCGCCGCGGCGTGGACGTGGTCGGCCTCGGCGTCAGCCTGGTCTTCGCCGGCTGGGTGCTGCTGCCGACCGGCCCGGTGCCGCCGGCCGCGCGGGCCGCGAGCGTCGGCGGCGCCCTGGCGCTGGCCGTCCTGCTGGTCGCCGCGTTCGCCGAGCGGCGCCGGCGACCGGGCGCGGCCCTCTGCCACGCCGGCGCGGCCGCCACGCTGGGCGGGCTGGCCCTGCTCGTGGTGCTGCTCGCCGGCACCGCCCCGGACCGGGCCGTGCTGGCCGTCGCGCCGCCGCTGCTGGCCGGCGCGCTGCTGACCGCGGGCGGCGCCCGGCGTACCGCGGCCGGGGAGCGGCCCCGCACGGGCGCCGCGCCGGCCGCCTGGCCCGGGCTGACCGCGCCGGCCGGCATCGCGGCGCTGGCCGCCGGTCACCACCTGTGGACGGTGGGACAGTTCACCGCACCGGAGATCGCCCTGGGGCTGGCCGTCATCCCGCCGATGGTGGTCCGAGAGGTCCTGGCCGCCGCCGACCACCGGCGCCGGGCCGAGCGGCTGGCCGCGAGCGAGGCGCGGCTGCGGCTGCTGGCCGGCGACGGGGAGTGGCCCGCGGACGCCCCACCGGCCGACCGGGCCGAGCTGGTCCGCGCGCTCGCCCGGCGCGCCGGCGGCGCGCTGCTCGTCGTCGACCTGCACGGCGCCGACGAGACGGCGGTGCTGGACGGGCCGGTGCTGGCCGAGGTCGTCCACCGGCTCCGGGCCGGCTCGGGCCCGCACGACCTGGTGGCCCGGCTCACCGACACCGAGTTCGCCGTGCTCACCGACCTCGGGCCGGTGCCCGCGTACGCGCTGGGCATCCGCCTGCTGGCCGCGCTCGCCGAGCCGTGCCCGCGACCCGGCGGGGCGAGCCGGATCCGGGCCAGCATCGGGCTGGCCGAGACCACCGGCGGCGAGCCGGAGAACGTGCTGCGCCAGGCCGACCTGGCCCGGCGGCGCGCGGTGCAGCTCGGCCGCGACCGGGTCGAGTGGTACGACGCCTACCTGGAGGAGCAACTGGTCCGCCGGCTCGACCTGGAACGCGAGCTGCCGGGCGCGGTCGCCCGGGGCGAGCTGGACCTGGTCTACCAGCCGGTGCTGGCGCTGGCCGACCGGCAGCCGGTGGGCACCGAGGCGCTGCTGCGGTGGCGCAGCCCGGTGCTGGGCACGGTGCTGCCGGCCGAGCTGCTGCCCGTGGCGACCGACCTCGACCTGCTCGGCGAGGTCGGGCGGTGGGTGCTGGACCGGGCCTGCCGGCAGCTCGCCGACTGGTCGGGGGGCGGCCGGGAGCTGTGGATGGCGGTCAACGTGACGCCCCGGGAGCTGGCCGCGCCCGACTTCGTGGCCCGCACGGCGACGGCGCTGGCCGCGTACGACGTGCCGCCGGAGCGCCTGGTGGTGGAGGTGGCCGAGCCGGCCGTGGCCCCCGAGCTGTCCACCGTGGTGGCCCGGCTCGCCGGCCTCCGCTCGCTCGGCGTCCGCACCGCGCTGGACGACTTCCGCGCCGAGCACGCCTCGCTCGCCCAGCTCCGCCGCCTGCCGATCGACCTGCTCAAGGCGGGCCCGCACCTGGTCGGGCCGGGCGCGGACGGGCAGCGCCCGCTCATCGACGTGGTGGCCAATCTGGGCGACCGGCTCGGCCTGGAGGTGGTGGTCGAGGGCCTGGAGTCCGACGCCCAGGTCGCCGGGGCACGCCGGGCCGGCTGCCGCTACGGGCAGGGCTTCGCGTTGGCCCGCCCGGCCCCCGCCGAGCGGGTGGAGGCGTGGTTCGAGGAGTTCCCCTCGACACTCCGCTGACCTGGCCGTCCAGCCGGATCGCTGAACCGGTTCACCGAGGGCGCGGCGGTGCGGTGCTGCCGCGCGGCGTGAGGTGGGCGGCCTCGTCCTGGAGGCCGGTCACCGGCTCGCCGGCGATCACGGCCAGGAGTTGCCGCGCGGCGTGCGCCCCGTACGCGGGGATGTCCCGGCCCAGCGCCGTCAGCGGCGGATGCACGAGCCGGCAGAGCGGGGAGTCGTCCCAGGCCACGATGGACAGGTCGCCCGGCACGGCCAGCCCCATCTCCTGAGCCACGGAGAGCCCGGCGACAGCCATCACGTCGTTGTCGTAGATCACCGCGGTGGGCCGGGCGGCGGAGCTGAGCAGGCGGCGGGTGGCCCGCGCGCCCTCCTCACCGGTGTAGTCGGACCAGACCGTGGTGGCCTCGTCCAGCCCGAGCCGCCGGCACACCTCGGTGAACGCGTCGGTGCGGATCTCGGTGTGCAGCAGCGAGGGAAGCCCGCCCACCCGGGCGATCCGCCGGTGCCCCAAGGCGACCAGGTACTCCACGGTCTCGACCAGGGCCGCCGCGTCGTCGGACCAGACGCTGGCCAGGCTGCCGGTGTGGCCGGGGCCGCCGATCACGACGGCCGGCAGCTGCAGCTCCTCCAGCGCCGGCACCCGCCGGTCGTCGGTGCGCAGGTCGCAGACGAACACGCCGTCCACTCGGCGCTCGGCCCACCAGCGGCGGTAGACCGCGATCTCGGCCTCCTGGTCGGCGACCACCTGGAGGGTCAGCGCGTAGGAGCGGGCTGACAACTCCGCCTCCACGCCGCTGATCAGCTCCATGAAGAAGGGCTCGATGCCCAGTATCCGGGCCGGCCGGCACAGGGCCAGGCCGACCGCCTTGGCGGTGGCGCCGGAGAGCGCCCGGGCGGCGCTGCTCGGGCTGAACCCGATCTCGGCGGCGATGGCCAGGATCCGCTGCCGGGTCGCCTCGGACACGCCGGGCTGGCCGTTCAGCGCGTACGACACCGCGCCCTTGGAGACCCCGGCCCGCCGGGCGACATCGGCGATGGTCGGCCGCTTCACCGGCGCTCCTCCACTGGTCCGGCCCTCGCGGGCCCGTTTCACCGCCGGGGTGACCGGCGGCTGTCACGCTACTGCACCGGGTTGCGGCGCGGTCGGTGCGGCACGCCCGCCCACCGCTTGCACGGTTAAGCGCCGGACTCGGTCCACCTCGCTTCGGGCCGGTCGGGCGCCGAAGAGTGGTGAAACAAGCGCTAATGACGGCGATCAGGTTACCGGACGGCCCCGCTCGTCACCGGCCGTTGACAGCCCTGGGGGTGCCCCGTACGGTGTGCTCACTTATCCGGTTCAGTCAACGTTCCTCGATCTCGGGAGCGTTCCCACATTCGGCGCGGAGGATGACATGAAACGGTCCTGGACGCACTGGGCCCGGGCGGCCACCGTGGGTGCCGTCAGCCTGGTCATGGTCGCGGCCTGCAGCGGCAAGAGCACCACGGGCGGCTCCGACGCCGCCGGCGGTCAGGTCACCCTGAAGATCAACTTCTGGGGCGACTTCGGCCTCCAGGACCTCAAGGCGAGGTACGAGGCCGACCACCCGAACGTCAAGATCCAGCTGAACTCCGGCGAGTACAACGCACAGCACGAGGACCTGCAGAAGAAGCTCGTCGCCGGCAACGGCGCGCCGGACATCGCGGCGATCGACGAGGGCTTCATGGTCCAGTTCCGCAGCCAGTCCGACACGTTCGTCAACCTGCTGGACAAGGGCGCCGGTGAGTACGAGAGCAAGTACCTGCCCTGGAAGTGGAAGCAGTCGCTCTCTGCCGACGGCAGGACCCAGATCGGCCTCGGCACCGACGTCGGCGGCCTGGCCATGTGCTACCGCACCGACCTGTTCAAGGCCGCCGGCCTGCCCACCGAGCGGGACCAGGTCTCCGCGCTCTGGCCCAACTGGGACAGGTTCATCGAGGTCGGCCAGCAGTACACCGCGAAGACCAACAACAAGTTCATCGACGCCGGCACCAACCTGTTCAACCCGATCCTCGGCCAGCAGCAGGTCGGCTTCTACTCCGACCAGGAGCAACTCCAGATGGACGGCGGCCCCAAGGTCGCCTTCGACTACACGGTCAAGGCCGTCCAGGCCGGGCTCTCGGCCAATCTGGTCAGCTTCCAGGCCGACTGGGACAAGGGCTTCACGAGCGGCGCCTTCGCCGTGCTCGCCTGCCCGGCGTGGATGCTCGGCCACATCAAGGACACCGCCCCCGGCACCCAGGGCAAGTGGGACATCGCCGCAGTGCCCGGCGGCGGCGGCAACTGGGGCGGCTCATTCCTGACCATCCCCAAGCAGGGCAAGCACGTCGACGAGGCGTACAAGCTGCTGGAGTGGCTGGTCGCGCCCGAGCAGCAGATCGAGATCTTCAAGAAGGTCGGCAACCTGCCCTCGCAGCCGGCGCTCTACGCCGACCCGGCGATCGCCGACTTCAAGAACCCGTTCTTCAACGACGCCCCGGTCGGCCAGATCTTCCCGAAGATGGCGCAGGGCCTCACCCCGCAGTACCTGGGCAGGAAAAACGGCCCGACCCGGGTCGCCGTGGAGAACGTGATCCGGCGCGTCGAGAACAAGAGCCTCAAGCCGGACGCCGCCTGGGGCGAGGCGGTCAAGGAGGCCGACAAGGCCGCCAGGTCCTGACCGGACACCGGTGACGGGGTGGGCCGCGGCCGGCCCCGTCACCGCCGTACCGCCTCACCCACCCCGGCCCTGGAGTGATCCGATGTCCACCACCCGTGCCGCGCCCGCGCCGTCGAGCCGCCCCGCCGGGCCGGAGCGCGGCCGCTCCGGCGGCGACCGACGGCTGTCCTGGCGCAACCGGCTGTACCGCTTCGACATGCGCTACATGCCGTACCTGATGATCGCGCCGTTCTTCCTGCTCTTCATCGTGTTCGGGCTCTTCCCGCTGCTGTTCAACGCGGTGGTCTCGCTGCGCAACTACCGGCTGGACGACCCGACGCTGCCCTACTGGGCGGGCGGCGAGAACTTCAGCCGGCTCCTCGGCGACGAGGACTTCTGGAACGCCCTCTACAACACCTTCGGCATCTTCCTGCTCTCCTCGGTGCCCCAGCTGCTGCTCGCGCTCGTCGTCGCCTCGCTGCTCAACCGCAAGCTGCGGGCGCAGACCTGGTGGCGGGTGGGGGTGCTGCTGCCGTACGTGACCCCGATCGTCGCCTCGACCATGGTGTTCAGCGTCTTCTTCTCCCGCGACTTCGGCATGGCCAACTGGGTGCTCGGCCTGTTCGGCCTCGGCGGCCCGGACGACCCGATCGACTGGCGGGCCGACAAGCTGCACTCCTGGATCGCCATCGCCACGATGGTCAACTGGAAGTGGATCGGCTACAACGCCGTGCTCTACCTGGCCGCCATGCAGTCCATCCCGCGCGACGTCTACGAGGCGGCGGCCATCGACGGCGCCGGGCCGTGGAAGCAGCTCTGGCGGATCACCGTGCCGATGATCCAGCCCGTGGTGCTCTTCACCGTCATCCTCTCCACCATCGGCGGCCTCCAGCTCTTCACCGAGCCCATGCTCTTCGACCCGAACGCCCAGGCCGCCACCGGCGGGCCGAACGGCGAATGGCAGACCATCGCCCAGCTCATCTACAAGGTCGGCTGGAAGGACCTCAACCTCGGCTACGCCGCGGCCATGTCCTGGGCCCTCTTCCTGATCATCCTGATCGTCGCGGGCGTGAACTACCTCGTGACGAACCGACTGTCCGGAGGGCAGCGGTGAGCGCGAGGAACGCAGCGAAGCGGAGTACCGCAGTCGCGAACGGAAGGAGGCTCTGATGACCGTCGCACCCCCGCGCCGCCGGCCGCGGCTGGTGGCCCGGGCCCCGCAGGAGACCGCCGCCGGGCTCTGGACCTACCTGTTCCTCGCGCTGACCATGCTGTTCGCCGCGTTCCCGCTCTACTGGATGTTCGTCATCGCGACCAGCGACGACGAGGCGCTCGCGAAGCTGCCGCCGGCGATCGTCCCCGGCGACCGGTTCCTGACCAACGTCGACGAGGTCTTCTCGCTCCAGGACGTCTACTTCGCCGCCTCGCTGGTCAACAGCGTCATCGTCGCCACCGTGGTCACCGCCTCGGTGCTGTTCTTCTGCTCGCTGGCCGGGTTCGCCTTCGCCAAGCTGCGCTTCACGGGCAGCAACGCCCTGATGGTCTTCGTGGTGCTCACCCTCACCGTGCCCAATCAGCTCGGCATCGTGGCGCTCTACATCGTGATGGGCAAGCTCGGCTGGAACGGCACCCTGCTGGCGGTCATCGCCCCCGGGCTGGTCACCGCGTTCGGGGTGTTCTACATGCGGCAGTTCATCGTCAACACCGTCCCCGACGAGCTGGTCGAGTCGGCCCGGATGGACGGCGCCACCACCATGCGGGTGTACGCCAGCATCGTGCTGCCGGCGATCCGCCCGGCCCTGGCCGTGCTCGGGCTGCTCACCTTCGTGGCCACCTGGAACGACTTCCAGTGGCCGCTCATCACGCTGAGCGGCACGGACTTCCCGACCTCGATGGTCGCGGTCTCCGACCTGGCCAGCGGCAACTACGTGATCTACCGGCGGGTGCTGGCCGGGGCGTTCATCGCCACCGTGCCCCTGCTGGTCATGCTGTTCATCGGTGGACGACAGATCGTCCGCGGAATCATGGAAGGCGCGGTGAAGTCGTGAGCCGTCAGACGCTGCACGAGGGTTGGCTGCTACGGGCCGTGTCCGGCCCGCAGGTGCCGCCGGAGGTCGCCGGGCGGGCGGTGCCGGCGACCGTCCCCGGAGAAGTGCACACCGACCTGCTGGCGGCCGGCCTCATCCCCGACCCGTACCTCGACGACAACGAGAACCGCCTCGGCTGGATCGGCCGCACCGACTGGGTCTACGAGACCACCGTCGACTGGCGGCCCGGCGACGACGAGCGGGTCGACCTGGTCTGCGCCGGCCTCGACACGGTCGCCACCATCACCGTCAACGGCACCGAGGCCGGCCGCACCGAGAACCAGCACCGCGGCCACCGCTTCCCGATCGGCCCGCTGCTCCGGCCCGGCGCCAACACCGTCACCGTGCGCTTCGACTCGCCCTACCGCTACGCCGAGGCGCACCGGGACCGGCTCGGCGACCGGCCCAACGCGTACCCGGAGCCGTTCCACTTCATCCGCAAGACGGCCTGCAACTTCGGCTGGGACTGGGGACCGACGCTGGTCACCGCCGGCATCTGGCAGGAGATCGGGCTGCACGCCTGGTCGGTCGCCCGGCTGGCGACCGTCCGCCCACTGGTCACCGTCGAGGCCGGCAGCGGCCGCGTGGAGCTGCACGTCGAGGTCGAGCGGACGCGGGACGAGCCGCTCACCGTCCACGCCACCGTGGCCGGCGCCGCCGTCGAGGTCACCGTCCCCGCGGGGGAGCGCCGCGCCGTGGCGACCCTCACGGTCCGCGACCCGGCGCTCTGGTGGCCCGTCGGGTACGGCGAGCAGCCCCTGCACGACCTCGACGTGACCCTCCGCGCCGCCGACGGCCGGGCGCTGGACGGCTGGTCCCGCCGGATCGGCTTCCGCTCGGTACGCCTCGACACCACCCCCGACGCCCACGGCTCCGCGTTCACCCTGCACGTCAACGGGGTGCCGGTCTTCGTGAAGGGGGTCAACTGGATCCCCGACGACGCCTTCCCCAACCGGGTCACCCGCGTGCGTCTCGCCGAGCGCTTCGCGCAGGCCGCCGGCGCGAACGTCAACCTGCTGCGGGTCTGGGGCGGCGGCCGCTACGAGTCGGAGGACTTCTACGAGCTGGCCGACGAACTCGGGCTGCTGGTGCAGCAGGACTTCCTCTTCGCGTGCGCCGCCTACCCGGAGGAGGAGCCGTTCCGCACCGAGGTCGAGGCGGAGGCGCGGGAGCAGGTCACCCGGCTCGCCAGCCACCCCTCGCTGGTGCTCTGGACCGGCAACAACGAGAACATCTGGGGCTGGCACGACTGGGACTGGCAGGAGCCGCTCGCCGGCCGCACCTGGGGGCGCGGCTACTACCTGGACCTGCTGCCCGCCGTCGTCGCCGAGCTGGACCCGACCCGGCCGTACTGGCCGGGCAGCCCCTGGTCGGGCAGCGAGGACGTGCACCCCAACGACCCGGCCCACGGCACCACGCACATCTGGGACGTGTGGAACACCGACGACTACACGAAATACCGGGAGTACGTGCCCCGCTTCGTCGCCGAGTTCGGCTACCAGGCGCCCCCCGCGTACGCGACGCTGCGCCGGGCCCTCTCCGACGAGCCGCTCGCCCACGACTCACCCGGCATGGCGCACCACCAGAAGGCCGCCGACGGGGACCGGAAACTGCGGCGCGGCCTCGACGCCCACCTGCCGGCGCCCGCCGACTTCGACGACTGGCACCACCTCACCCAGCTCAACCAGGCCCGGGCCATCCAACTCGGCGTCGAGCACTTCCGCTCGCACCGGCCGATCTGCATGGGCACCATCGTGTGGCAGCTCAACGACTGCTGGCCGGTCACCTCCTGGTCGGCCGTCGACGGCGACGGCCGGCGCAAACCCCTCTGGTACGCGCTCCGCCGCGCCTACGCCGCCCGGCTGCTCACCGTGCAGCCCCGCGACGGCGGGCTGGCGCTGGTGGCGGTGAACGAGACCGGCGAGGCGTGGCAGGCGCCGGGCACGGTCACCCGGCTCACCCTCACCGGGGAGCCGAGGGCGAAGACCTCGGTGGACCTCGACGTCCCCGCGTACTCCTCGGTGGTGCTGGCGCTACCCGCGGAGCTGGCGCGGCCGGACGAGGCCCGGCGGGAACTGCTGGTCGCGGAGGCGGGGGAGACCGCCGAGCGGGCGCTGTGGTTCTTCGCCACCGACCGGGAGGTCGAGTGGCCGGCGGCGGCGTTTTCCGCGACGGTCGAGCCGGCGGGCGACGGCCAGCGAGTGCGGGTCACCGCCCGGACGGTGCTGCGCGACCTGACGCTCCACCCGGACCGGCTGCACCCGTCGGCGCAGGTCGACCAGGCCCTGATCACCCTGCTGCCGGGCGAATCCACCACCTTCACGGTGACCGCACCCACCCCACTCGACCCGACGGCCCTGACCACCCGCCCGGTGCTGCGCTGCGTCAACGACTGAAAGGAGGGGCCCCCTATTAACGCCTCCTGTATAGGAAGGGCCCCCTCCTAACCTGCAGTGTCAGTTCGGCAGGGCGGCCAGGCCGGAGAGCAGTTCCCAGCGCTCGGCATCGGTCAGCACCGCGTACGCGGGCTCGTCGCGGCGGTCGGTCTCCGCCTCGATGGCGGCTCGCTCCGGCCCGTCGGGCAGCGCGCGGATCTCGTCGGCGGTCAGCCCGGCGGCCCGCCACGCCGCCCGGTGCGCGTCGGCGCGGTGGTGGCGCAGCGAGCCGAGGCGGGTGACCAGCAGCAGCGCCGGCGAGGCGCCGTCCGGCTCGTACGGCGGGGACATGGCCCGGAACGCCGGTCCGCCGGTGGCCTGCCCGTGTGCGAGCACCCGGCCCACGAGGTCGGCCAGCCGGGGCACGATGCGCAGGCCGGGCAGCATTCCCGGCAGGTCCGACCACAGCTCCTCGGCGGCCTCGGCGGTGGCCCGCTGCGCGAACAGCGCCAGCTCCCGGCCCAGCTCGGTGAGGTGCCAGGCGCCGTCGGCGTCCACGGTGGTCACACCCTGGGCCAGCTCGCGGCTCATGTCGCCGTCGGTGTAGGCCAGCCCGTCGGCGAGCGCCTCGGCGGGCATCGGGCGGGCCAGCACCCCGGAGAAGAACGAGTTCTCGTAGCCGAGGTCGGCGCCGCGTCGGTGTAGAACTTCTCCATGCGGGCGCGGGCCGCCCAGCGGGCGCCCACGTACACCCGGTCAATGGCCGGTCGGATCAGTCGGGCATAGCTCACAGTCGTGTCCACGCCGCGGCACCCTACCCGGGGGACGGTGTTACGGCCTGTTTCATAACTCTGTGGAGTTGTGAGACAGCGCCCTTCTCGGGCGTCCGCGCCTTGCCCCGGGTGGGGCGGGTGCGGTTCCTGCGTCATCGGGGCCGGTTTCGCCCGCGCGTGTGCGTGGGCCAGAGCCTTCCCCTCGGCCGGCGTTGGTGACCGGGCCCCCTGCGGGGAGGTCCCGGACCTGGGCATGGTGCTGCTCGGCCCAGACAGCGAGGTTGACTGCGGCATTGTGGTCCCGATCGGCCCGATGCCCGCACACCTGGCAGGTGAACGTGCGCTGGTGCAGAGGCATCGCGGGGGCCACCCTCCGGCATGCGGAGCAGGTCTTGGTCGACGGGTACCAGCGGTCGACCAGGGCCAGTTGGCCGCCGCGCCACTGCTGCTTGTAGGCCAGTTGGATCCTGCTGGCTAATTGGGTGTGTTGCGGCGGTTGCTGCCTCGCCGTGAATGCATGATCGGTTTTGCGGCTTCCTTCCCCTCTACAGCCGCG
>NZ_JBEXGL010000036.1:0-1974 GCF_040607315.1 Micromonospora sp. NPDC005305
TGCAGCACCGAGGAGGCGCAGCCGCCGTCGACGTCGTACGTCGTGTAGCTGTATCCGGCGTACCCGTAGTCGCTGTAGAGGCCCTTGGGGCCGGGACCGGGGTCAGTCGCGGGTGCTGAATGCGGCGTCGAAGGCGGCGGACGGGGCGTCGAAGGCGAGCCGGCGCACGAACTGGAGCGCCTCGGGCGCGCCGACCAGGCGGTCCATGCCGGCGTCCTCCCACTCGATCGAGATCGGGCCGGTGTAGCCGATCGCGTTCAACGCGCGGAAGCAGTCCTCCCACGGCACGTCGCCGTGGCCGGTGGAGACGAAGTCCCAGCCCCGCCGCAGGTCCGCCCAGGGCAGGTGGGAGGAGAGCCGGCCGCGCCGGCCGTCCCCGGTGCGCACCTTCGCGTCCTTGCAGTCGACGTGGTAGATCCGGTCGGCGAAGTCGAAGATGAAGTTGACCGGGTCCAGCTCCTGCCAGACGAAGTGCGACGGGTCCCAGTTCAGCCCGAACGCGGGGCGGTGGCCGATCGCGTCCAGCGCCCGCTTGGTGGTCCAGTAGTCGTAGGCGATCTCGCTGGGGTGCACCTCGTGGGCGAAACGCACACCGACGGAGTCGAAGACGTCCAGGATCGGGTTCCACCGGTCGGCGAAGTCCTGGTAGCCGCGTTCGATCATGGCGGGCGGGACCGGCGGGAACATGGCCAGGGTGTGCCAGATCGACGAGCCGGTGAAGCCGACCACCGTCTTCACCCCGAGCTTCGCCGCCGCCCGGGCGGTGTCCTTCATCTCCTCGGCGGCGCGGCGGCGTACGCCCTCGGGCTCGCCGTCGCCCCAGATCCGGGCGGGGAGGATGTCCTGGTGCCGCTCGTCGATCGGGTGGTCGCAGACCGCCTGCCCGACGAGGTGGTTGGAGATGGCGAAGACCTGGAGGTTGTGCTTGGCGAGGGTGGCCCGCTTGCGGTCCACGTACGACTCGTCGGCGAGCGCCTTGTCGACCTCGAAGTGGTCGCCCCAGCAGGCGATCTCCAGGCCGTCGTAACCCCACTCGGCGGCGAGCCGGCAGACCTCGTCGAACGGAAGATCGGCCCACTGGCCGGTGAAGAGCGTGATGGGTCGCGCCATTGTCCTTCTCCCCTGTCGTGATGGGGGGATTCCGTAGCGGACCGGGGCGAGGGCGACCGGGTGCGGGCGACCTCGGCGGGCACCGGTGGACGCGGTCGCGTCTGGGCCCGACGGGTTGCGCCTCCCGCCGGGTCACCGGCCACCTCGCGGTCGCCGTCCTCACTCTAGGTGGGGCGCGGCCGGCACGGAAGGCCCGGAGCCGGTCAGGCCGCCTCGTCCTCGGGGGCGGGCAGTTCGGCGCGGGCCAGCCAGCCTCCCTCGGGGCGCGGGCCGGCGTGGAAGGCGCCGCCGACCGACTCGGCCCGCGCCCGCAGGCCGGCGGTCGGGATGGCGGGCCCGTCGCCGCGTACCTCGACGGTGAGGCCGGCCGGGTCGTAGCGCAGCCGAACCGCCACGGCCGCGCCCGGCGCGTGCCGGCGCGCGTCGGTCAGCGCCTCCTGGATGATCCGGTACGCGGCCGCGTCGACGGCGGCGGGCAGCGGGCGGGGCTGGCCGCCCACCCGCCACCGCACCTGCTGGCCGGCGGCGAATTCGTCGATGAGCGCGTCCAGCCGGGTGAGGCTCGGCGCGGGCCCGGTGGGCGGCGCCGGCGACTCGACGCGGCCCCGCACCCGGAACAGGGCGGCCCGCAGCACGTCACCGACGCTCGGGCGCCCCTGGGCGGCCCGACGCCACCGCTCCAGGCGTCCCACACGGTCAAGGTACGGCAGCACCCCGGCGGCGGGCCGGGCGGATCCCGCAGGTCGCCCGGTCCGCCGCCGGTCCGGTCAGGGCAGGGTCCACTTCTGGTTGGCCGCGCCGGTGCAGGTCCAGAGGTGTACGGGGGTGCTGTCGGTGGAGGTGTTGCCGGAGACGTCGAGGCAC